>CAJOOL010000069.1 GCA_905236115.1 uncultured Endomicrobiia bacterium | reverse complement strand
GTTTTAGTAATTATAACTTAAAATATAAACCGTTTTTAGGAAACACTGATTAATTATGAATGAGCAAAATATATCTCAAGGTTTCCGTTCAGAATTAATCAGTGTTTCCTTTATTATATAATATTTTGATACAAAAATAAATCTATAATGATAGTCCGTTAAACAAAGATTTTCCGCTGCAGTCGGCTCCGACTATTAAAGGAAAGTTTTCAATTTTGATTTCATAAATCGCTTCAGGTCCCAAATCCTCAAAAGCGACAAGTTTGAAACTTTTTACTTTTTCGGCAATTAAAGCACCTGCCCCGCCCGTAGCCAAAAGGTATACCGCTTTATTTTCTTTTAAAGATTTTATAACGCTGCCGCTTCTTTTGCCTTTACCGATAAGGATTTTTACCCCGTTATTCAGCATTTTAGGCGTATAAACATCCATTCTTGACGATGTGGTCGGCCCACAGGAACCGATTATTTTATCCGGGGCATTCGGGCAGGGTCCGCAGTAATATATGCAGGCATTTTTTAAATTTATCGGAAGCTCTTTTTTCTGTTCCATAAGCTCAACCAAACGTTTATGTGCCTGATCTCTTGCGGTATAAATCGTCCCCGACAATTCTATTCTGTCTCCTGCCGAAAACTTTTCAATATTTTTTATTAATTCTTCCGTCGTTATTTTCATTTGTTCCTAAATAACTTCCTCTTTATTCCAATCCCATGCCGTTTTTCAACTCTTCAACTTACAACTATAGTTTTTCTTCTGCACGAGTGGCACATCATATTTACCGCAACAGGCATGGAAGCAATATGACACGGCTTTGTCTCTATAAATACCGCCAACGCCGTAGGCATTCCGCCCAGCCCCATAGGGCCGATATTTAATTCATTTATTTCTTTTAAAAGTTCCTGCTCTTTTTTATCATAAAATTCTTTTTTATTTTTACTGCCGATTTCTCTTAACAACGCTTTTTTTGCCGACAACCCCACGGAAGCAAAATCACCGCCGATACCCACACCCGCTATAATCGGCGGGCAGGAATTGGCACCTTTCAACTTAACACATTCAATAACAAAATTTTTTACACCGTTCCACCCGTCCAAAGGCGTCAGCATTTTTAAAAAACTTGCATTCTCGCTTCCGCCGCCTTTTGCAAGCATGGTAATTTCTATTTTATCACCGTCAACGATTTCACAATAAATATTTGCGGGTGTATTATCTTTGGTATTTATTCTTTCCAAAGGGTCTGCAACTATGGATTTTCTTAAATAATATTTCTGGTATCCCTGCGAAACGCCGTTGTTTACTGCCGAAACCAAATCCGCTTTTTTGTTCTCGTCATTGTCGTCAACCACTTCAACATCCCGGCCGATTTTTATAAAGAAGTTTGCAGTTCCGGTATCCTGGCAAAGTGCAATTTTCTTTTCTTTTGCGATTTTTGCATTTTCCAAAATCTGTTTTAAAATATCGTCGCCGACGGAATTATCATTTTTTATGTAAGAAGCAACCGCATCATAAATATCCTGCGGAAGATTGAAATTTATTTCCCCGCAAAGTTCACAAATTTTGTCAGTGATAATTGAAGATTTTATTTTTCTCATTATGCAGATATTTTATCAAATTTATTTAATAAAGGAAACACTGATTAATTATGAATGAGCAAAATCTGCCTCAATGTTTCTGTTTGGAATTATTCAGTGTTTCTTTTAAAAATGCCAGCTCTTTTTTCAGAGTTTCATTATCTTTTTTTAACAAAGATATTTCAAGTTCAAAGCGTTTATTTTTCTCTTCCAGCAATTCTATCTTTGAACTTAAATCATTTTCAGTTTTATTTTGATTGTTGTTTGCTGCGTTGTTTGGTATGCCGTTTGGTGTATTGTTTGATATATCGTTTGATGTGTCCGGATTTTCTTCTATTAAACTGCTTAAAGGAACTTCCAGCACTTTGGCTATTTTGGCGAGAGTTTCTATCTTAGGGTTTTTGTTTCCGTTCAGCCACACGGTCAACGACTGTTTATGAATTCCCAGTTTTTCGGCAAGCTGAGTTTGAGTTATTTTTTTCAAATACAATATTTCTTTAATTTTGGCACCTGTATTTATCACGGAATAACCTTTTTAAAAATAAAAAAAACTTGACATTGTAAATAAAATATATTACAATATAACTATAAATAAATTAAAAAATTTACTTAGTAAATAATATAATTTATTAATATTTTAAATATTTAAAACAAAATTTGATAAGCCGAGCGGGCTGTTTTGGGCAAAACACCGGCCAAAGCATAGCACAGCTTGGAAAAGATAAAGAACTTCGCACGCTCATTTATCTCTCGGCGATTATACCAAAAATGCTCTTTAATAGACAATAGTTATAGCGAAAAAACAGCAAATTTTGAGCTGCAGCATTGCTGTTTGCCGTTCATTATACATTGTAAATTGTAAATTATAAATTGCCGTTCGTCTGTCATT
>CAJOOL010000068.1 GCA_905236115.1 uncultured Endomicrobiia bacterium | reverse complement strand
TTTACAGCGAAAAAACGGCCCCGAGTGTCGTTGTCGGGAATCTCGCAGTTTCCTTTAGTTTTTTATGATTTCGTTTCTGAGAGAATCTATCTTTAAATTGATAACCTTTATTTGGTCTTCCATACAACGGCGGAAATCTTTTATCAGCTCGTATACGGAATTGTTGTTTTCAGGATTGTTTGAATTTTTTGAAGTTATTTGTTCGTCGTCTATCAGGCAGCTTACAGGCACATCCAGAGCTTTTGCCAGTTTCTGCACGGTTATTACTTTTGTGGAGTTCTGCCCGGACAGAATTTTACTCAAAGAAGCCTGCGTTATGCCTACTTTTTTGGCTAAATCCGTCTGAGTTAATCCTTTTTCTTTCAAAAGTTTTGTAATTTTTAAAAGGAAAATATTATTTTCCTGCATAATATCCCCGTAAAAAAACTTGACTTTATTATAATTTTAGTCTATAATATAATAGACCTAAGTTATATAATAAAGTTTTTTACATACAATAAAACCGCCGAGCGGGCTGTTTTGGCACACCGCCAACTCATAGCACAGTTTGGACAAAAAGATAAAAACATTGCGAACGTGTTTATCTCTCGGCGATTATACAAAAAATCTCCGATTTTTTGTATAGTTTGAATAGTTGAAAACAACGAACGGCAGAAGATTGGAAAGGCTTGTCATTGCGGACTTGATCCGCAATCTATGTTCATAAAATTCCTTTTTTTTGTCGTCAACGACGAAAGAGAAAGCGGGGAACAGGGCAGTCGCCCTTTAGCCTTAGTGAAACAAGGACAGCAAGTGTTACTAATTTTTAAAAAAATATCATACACAAATAACAAAACGGTCATCACATAGCCTTGACCGAAAAAAACGAGCAGAGGAATTTTTCTAAAAATTTTCTATAAAGAATAAAAAAATGAACGGTCAATACATAGCGTTGACCGAGCCAAGAAAGCAGAGTCAAGAACAAAAATCTTTTCTCTGCTTTCGGTTTTCAGTTACATCTATCAAAAAAATTAAATCAAATCTTCAAGTTGTCTTTTGCTGTATATAAAACGCCTTACTTCCATAGTATTGCCGATAACAACATAAAAAACAGTAAAATTATCTACATATATTCTATAATACTTTTCTTTTCTGCGTTTTACTGAAATATAAGGTTCAAAAGATTTTGGCGAAAAAAGCCTCATTAATATTGCTTTTTCCACCTTATCTAACAGTTTTGATGCAGCTTGAGGACTTTTTAATTTTATAGATATATAATCAATCGCATTAGCTAAGTCTTTTTCAAACAAAGGAAGATATATTAAATCATATTTTTTGTTCATTATTTTTTACTCTTTATTCTTTTTTGTAATCTCTTAAAAACATCTTCATGTTTGTAGCGGACATCGCTTTTTTCTGCAAACTCATCGGCTTCATCAAGTTTAAATTCTATGTTTTGATTAAGTTCGTCATAATGTTTCATGCTCATTACAACCATAGAACCGTAACCGTTTTTTGTAAGATATACAGGTTTGCCTTTTTTTACAATTTTTTCTATTTCAGTAAATTTGTTTCTTAAATCAGAAACAGGTCTTATTTTTATCATAAATAATCCTCCGTTGGAAATATATCATTATTTTATCATATTTTTATCATAAAAGCGAGAGAAAATTTTTGTTCTTTGTATCATAACATATCTTGAAATTAATCTTAAAAAATCGGTCGTAATTTTTTTACTTGCCAAAAGGAAAATTTTAAGGTATAATTGAAAGTATAAACTTAATATTAAATGTTTTTGGAGTCCGAGAGGACACACTTTTGTAAAAGCAAAAGGAATCATCAAGCCAAAAACAGACGTATAGGAATGATTAATTGAGACTAATTACCTCGGTTTTTTATTCCAAGTATTCTTTAGCCCTTTACGGGTGGAAGAATCACGGCTGTTTGTTTTATGTGTTTGATGATTCATAAAATAAATCAGCCGTTTTTATTTTTTATTTGCAAAAAATTTTACCGCTGTTTAAACTTTTCAAAAGTTTCTTTCCTTTCTGAAATTCCAAAAACAAAAATAAAAAAAGTTCTTTAAAAGCAAAGATTATAAAGCGGGAAAATCTTTGCTAAAGGAAATGCTGAATAATTCTG
>CAJOOL010000067.1 GCA_905236115.1 uncultured Endomicrobiia bacterium | reverse complement strand
TAAATTGTCTTTTGTCGGTTCACCCAGCTTGGAAAATAAAGCATGGTCGCCGGCAGGACATATAACACACGTCTTTCTTACTTCTTTTAAGTTTATACCTAAATTTGATGATAAATCTAACATGGTTACACCTTAATTTAATGTATAATGTATAATGTACAATGTATCATTTCGCTTTTTCTACCGTTACTCTGTTTCCTTTAATATTGCTGTTATTCAGTGCGTCTATAACCTGCTGTGCATTCTGTTTTGGAACTTCAACAAAAGTAAACTTGTCATAAATATCAATGCTGCCGACCATATTGCCGTTCATACCGGTTTCGCCCGCAATTGCCCCGACAAAATCTCCGGGGCGGACTTTTTTGTTTTTGCCGACATTTATAAAAAGTCTTGTCATGCCCTCTTCTGCGGCACCATGTCTTCTGCCGCCGAATTTTGTGCGTTCATTTCTTCCGTTTCTGTCATTTCTGCCACGTTTTGAAAAATCTCTTTCAAAACTGTTAACATTCAAGTCTATATCTTCATGCTGTTTATCGTTTTCGGCTTCTATCATCATTTCAAAAAGTGCGGCCGCAACATCCACGGAAGTAATATTATCCGTAATTAAAGATTCAATTTTTGTTATATATTTTTCAAAAGTATCCTGTTTCAATTTTTCTTTCAGCTTTTCCATAAAAGAAGAAATTTTAACATTTTCCACATCAGCCAGTGACGGAACGGGAATTCTTTTTATGGAAACTTTCGTATATCTTTGAATATCTCTGAGCTTATAAATATCTCTGCCGGCAACAAAACTGAACGCTTTTCCGGTTCTTCCGGCACGGCCTGTTCTGCCTATTCTGTGGACATACGCCTCAATATCCTGCGGAATATCAAAATTAAAAACGGCCTCAACATCGTCAACGTCTATTCCTCTTGCGGCCACATCGGTAGCGATAAGAATTTCTATCTTGTTGTGTCTGAACTTATCCATTACCCTGTCACGCTGAGTTTGGTTCATATCGCCGTGTATTGCATCTGCGGAATAGCCTCTTATTTGAAGTTGTGCGGCAAGCTCGTCTACTTTCTTTTTCGTATTACAGAATATCAGCGAAAGTTTCGGATCATACATATCAAGACAGCGTGCCAAAGCCTCGGTTTTCTGATGTTCGCGGACTTCGCAGTAGAGCTGCTCTATCAAAGGAACGGTTAATTTTTCGTGGACTACTTTTATTGTTTCCGGATGAACCTGATATTTTTTTGTAAGCGACAGAAATTCCCTGGGCATGGTTGCCGAAAAAAAGACCGTCTGTTTTTCTTCGGGAAGATTTTTTAAAATAAGTTCTATATCGTCTCTGAAACCCATATCCAGCATTTCGTCGGCTTCGTCAAGAACGACGGTTTTAACATTGTCCAATTTTATGGTTTTTCTTTCTATATGGTCTATTATTCTTCCGGGCGTTCCTATAACTATATGTGCACCTTTATTAAGTGCGGACATCTGACGGAAAATAGGCTGACCGCCGTATACGGGAATGATATTTACGCCTCTTTTGTATTTTGAAAGGGCTTTCAGTTCTTCGGCTACCTGTATGGCAAGTTCCCTTGTGGGGCACATTACAAGTGCCTGCGTGATTTTTTCTTTGGCGTTGATTTTTTCAAGTATGGGAATACCGAATGCGGCCGTCTTTCCGGTGCCTGTCTGAGCCTGCCCGATAATATCAAGTCCTTCTATCATTTTCGGTATTGCAAGCGATTGTATGGGACTGGCTTCTTCAAAACCCATATCCGCAACGGCTTTTAAAATTTCAGCCGATAAATTCAGTTCCGTAAATTTCAACTTTTCCATATTTTACTTCTGCTCCATTATTTGTTTTACTTTTTCAATATCAACATCCGTATCGCAGCAGCCGTCTTTCAACAGAGGAACAAACTGCGTTATAACATTGAGCTTATCGGTCATTTTTATTCCCTGTGCTCCCTCAAAATGACAAGCCACGGCCACAACGGCTTTAATTTTTTCGTTAATCAAAATATTCTGTATCGCTTTGCCGCCTTTCATAATATATACTTTCTTATAACCCAGCTCCTTTGCCAGCTTTGATACCTGTGCTATTTTGCAGGCACCGCACTGAACGCAGGTATAATATGTTCCCTCATCTTTTGCTTTGCAATTACCGGTGCTTCTCATACAATGCGGCAACAAAACTATTCTTTCGGAAAAATCTACGGCTTTAAACTTGTTTTCCTGTGCGGCATTTCGTTTATCTATGAACTTCAAATAATTATTTTGATTAATTTTCACAAATTTTTTACAAATTTTCATATCCTATAAATTTACCAAATATTACGAAAAAATGCAACTTTTATATTGTTGTTTGCATACAAATAAAAAAAATGGTATCTTATTTAGGAAACAAAGCGTGGAAAGTTTGGCAAAGGAATAAAAAATGATAACAAAACAAATAATTGAGCGAATTTTTTCGGCGGCAAATATTTTGAGGTGGAACGACCACATAAGACCTTTTGATTTTTTTGAGATAGACAAGCAGGCACATAAAGTAATTATCGCCTATATTATTGCAAAGTTTGACGAGGAAGAAAACAAAAAAATCAATTGGATAAATCTTATTGAGGGTGCGATATTTGAATTTTTTCACAGAACCATGCTGACGGATTTAAAACCGGAAGTCTACCATGAAATAATGTCCAAAAAGAAAAAAGAACTTAACAAATGGGTATTTGAAAATCTTAAAGAAGATATGGAAAAACCGGGAAAGGACTTTGCCGAACGGTTTGAGCGGTATTTGTTTGATGACGAATATTCAAAATACGAAAAAAGAATTCTTGCTGCGTCTCATGAATTTTCCACAAGGTGGGAATTCGGTATAATTTATCCGTGGAACAAAGTTTTATATGGAATAGATACCACCAAAGAAACCGTTGACGCCTGCATATCAAAATATCAGGATTTTTCCGGTGTAAAAAAGTTGATAATGAACAAGAAATATTACGGATTTTTGGATTTGTGCGGACAGCTGAGATTTCAACAGAGGTGGGCACAGTCTTTCAGACAGCCGAAAACTACCGTTTTGGGACACATGTTTATTGTGGCGATTTTCGTATATCTTTATTCTTTGGAAATGAAAGTCTGCGAAAAAAGAGCATACAACAATTTTTTCTCGTCACTTTTTCATGACTTGCCGGAAATTCTGACGAAAGATATAGTAAGCCCGGTAAAATTTTCCGTGGAAGGACTGGAAGACATAATAAAAGAATTTGAAAAAAAACAGGTTGAAAACAGAATTCTCCCTCTCTTGCCGCAAAGCTGGTATTTTGAAATGAAATATTTTATTGAAAACGAATTTTCAAACAGAATTGTGGAAAACGGCGAAATAAAATTTATAAAAGACGGCGACATTGACGAAAAATACAACAAAAATGAATTTTCAGCTGCCGACGGAAAACTGGTGGAAGTCTGCGACAAAATGTCGGCATATATTGAAGCATCCCTTGCATTAAGATACGGAATACATTCCGATATGTTGAACAAATCCAAAATGAAACTGTATGACAGATTTGCCAATTTACAAATCGCCAATTTACAATTTAAAGACGTTTTTGATTATTTTAGAGAAACCTAACCAAATCTGCCTTGGCAAAAAAACAGAAAACGCCGAATACTTCTTAAACAAGAACCTTTCAAAAAGTATCTTCTTGACAAATAAGTTAGAAAAAGCTAAAATTATTCGCCAAAACTAAAAAGATTAAATTTAACTAATGATTTTAAAACAAACTAAAACAAGGAAGATAATTATAACTTAGAAATTAATGTAAATTTTTGTTTTGCAAAAATTTCCGTAGAAAGAGTTTTCCGACAGGAACAATCGGGAATAACAGACGGACGGCAATAAAAAAACGAGAAAAAAATACAAACATACAGGAGATTAAAAAATGGAGATGGTTTTAAGCGATTTAAAGCTGAATCAAAAAGCTAAAATAAAAAAAATAGCTTCAACTGATTCTGTTTTAACAAGAAAATTGCTTTCTATGGGAGTGCTGAAAGGTGTAGAAGTGGTTGTAACAAAAAAATCCGTTCTTGGCGATCCGATAGAAATAACAATAAGAGGATACAATTTAAGTTTAAGAAAAGATGAAGCGTATCAAATTGTCGTAGATGCATAAAATTGCCGAAAGAAATTTTGGCTTATAAGCTGATAAGTTAAACTTCTCAGCTTCTCAGCTAAAAATATGAAATATTTTTTAATACAAGGAGTAGAAATAAAGTGAATGATTTAAAAAGTGTAAAAATATGTTTGGCCGGTAACCCGAACTGCGGTAAATCCAGTTTGTTCAACAATATAACAGGTTTAAGACAACATGTAGGTAACTATCCCGGTGTTACGGTAGAAAAGAAAGAAGCCTTTATAACAAAAAACTGTTATGAACTGCAGATTATAGATTTGCCCGGTATTTACGGCTTGCAGGCAAGTTCCGAAGACGAAGTTGTTGCAAGAAACGTTCTTATTGAAGAAAAACCGGAACTTGTGATAGATGTAGTGGATTCTTCCAACCTTGAGAGAAACCTTTATTTATATGCACAGCTTTCTGAGTTAAAAATTCCCGTAGTTATAGCTATGAATATGACCGATATTTTGGAAAATAAAGGTAAAAAAATAGACTATAAAAAACTGGAAGAAAAATATAATGTCGTTGCGGTTCCTATTGTGGCAAGCAAAAATAAAGGAACGGAAGAATTATTAAATACCGTAATAGATGTACTGAATAAGAAAAAAGAAATTAAGTCCGTTTCAATAGATTACGGCAAAGAAATAGAGGCGGAAAGAGACGTTATTTCAAAATTAATATTTGAAGATTCTTCTCTTGTAACAAAATTTCCCGTCAACTGGCTGGCATTGGAATTGGTAAAAAAAGATTCTTATGCTATGGAAAAAATAAAATCTTCCGTAGAATATTTTAAAATAAAAGACCAAGCCGAAAAAAGCAATGCCAAAATTTTGTCGTTATTTAACGAAAGTATAGAAGCTGTTTTTGCGGATAAAATTTATGATTGGATAAAAGTTGTAGTCGGTGATGTTTTATCAAAAACAAAAGAATCCAAAAAAGATATGTCGGAAGCGATAGACAAAATTGTTTTGAACAAATTTTGGTCTGTGCCGATATTTTTATTGGTAATGTATGTTATTTTTCAATTTGCATTTACCGTATCTGAACCTATCGTCGGTTGGTTTGAAGCTGCAATTGAATGGCTTTCTGATTTTGCAAGCAGCATAATTCCGGAAGGTAATTTTCAATCACTGATTGTAGACGGTATAATTGCAGGTGTAGGCGGGGTTTTAGGTTTCTTCCCGCAAATTATATGTATGTTTTTCGCTATTGCATTTTTTGAAGATACCGGTTATATGGCAAGAGCAGTGTTTA
>CAJOOL010000066.1 GCA_905236115.1 uncultured Endomicrobiia bacterium | reverse complement strand
AATTTTATATAACGGCATATAAGAGAATATAAAAATTTCTTTTATATTCAATATTTTTTTTCAAAAAATATTTTTAATTTGATAAAATTACCGAATATTTAAAAAAATGCCGATTAATTAATATCACAGGTTTCCGGGGGATAAAAATATAATGTTTCTAAAAAATAAAAATATTTGTTTTATACTTGCTTTGCTTATTACGGACTGTGCAGCTTTTTTATTATCTTTTGCATTGGCATTTTATTTCAGATTTTATCTGTTTGTAAATCTTTTCAAATCAAAAGTCATATATTCTTTCCCGGGGCTGTTGGAACTTTCACTGCTTCTTATACCGGTATGGATAATATTTATCAATATTTTTATCGGTTATAAATTCTTTTACATTTCAAAGTTCAACCTATTTATAAAAGTTCTAAAAACGGCTGTAACGTTTACAATTTTTTTGTTTGCTTTGATATTCTTCGTTAAAAGCGATTATTCCAGAATGCTGATTGTATTTATGTGTTTTAATCTGTCGGTTATTACTTTTGTTCTTCGGTATTCCGTAAAAAGGTTGTTGTCTTATCTGATATACAAGCTGGATATAAGAAACAATCTTTTGGTAATAGGCAAAAATGTCAGAAAATACAAAAAAATATTCAATAATTATTATTCCAATAAAATATTTTATTACCCTTATACGCTTAACGAAAACAATGCAAAAAATCTTCAATATTTGATAATAAAAAAAGAGATAAAAGAAATTATAATCATTAACCTTTCAATTAAAGAAGAACATTTTTTGCCGTTGTGCGACTGGGCACAGGAAAATGACATTAACATAAAAATTATTCCAAATGAAGTTCAGACGGCAGGATACAATATAGTTTTAGACGATACGCTGGGCATTCCGATAATTCTTTTAATTTCCAATCCGGTAAGGGATTTTGATTATTTTATAAAAAGAATTATTGATATAATATTATCCGCCTTTTCGCTGTTATGTTTATTTCCGGTATTTTTGCTGCTGGCGGTGCTTATAAAAGCGGAATCAAAAGGCCCCGTTTTTTTTAAACACAAGAGAATAGGCTATAACGAGAAAGAATTTTATTGTTATAAATTCAGAAGTATGTTTAACGATGCGGACAAAAAACTTGATACGATAAAAAACAACAGTCTGGCACAAAACCAAACATTTTTAAAACTTAAAGACGATGAAAGAGTAACTAAAGTTGGGAGCTTTATAAGAAAATACAGTTTGGACGAACTGCCGCAGCTTTTTAACGTATTAAAAGGGGAAATGAGCATTGTCGGACCAAGACCTATTGTTAAATGGGAGCTGGACAGAATAAAAAAAGTTTATCACACTTACAATTATAAAAAAATGTTTAAGGTTCTGCCGGGGATAACGGGACTTTGGCAGGTGTCGGGAAGAAGTTTGTTGGAAGACGAAAAAAGGCTGGAACTGGAAATATTTTACGTTGACAATTGGTCGCTGAATTTGGATATAAAAATTATGCTTAAAACTTTTATAGTAGTGGCCTTTCACCGCGGAGCATATTGAGAAAATACTTCTATATAAAATCTGAAAGAATTGAGTTTGATATAAATAAAGATTTTTGAGTTAAGGAAACTTTGTTATCTTTCAGCTTAAGAAGATTTTCATTTAAATATTTCTCCAGAATATCTTTTTTATTTTCAAAATATTTTATGTCCACACCGTCGGAAAGCCTCAAGCCCAGCATAATTTTTTCTTTATTATAAAGTTCATCATTAATGTATTCTTTTTCAATTACCGTATCTTTACCGTTCAAGGTATTTTCAATATATCTTAAAATGTTTGTATCGTTTTTGTATCTGTATCTTTTGTAATAAGATGCTGCTGCGGCACCGAGACCTATATATTCTTTATTCTGCCAATAAAGTTTATTGTGCCGGGAATATTTTTTATCTTTTTCCCAGTTGGAAATTTCATAATGCTCAAAACCGTTTTTCTGTAAAATACTGCATGCAATGTCATACATTTGTGCCTGCAAATCTGTATCAACGGGAATATTATTTTTGTAAAATGCTGTTTTCGGTTCTATAGTTAAAGGATACAGAGAAATATGCTGAGGTTTTAAAAATAAAACTTCCGTTAAAGTTTTTTGCCAGTTTTCAATATTCTGTTCGGGAATTCCGAACATTAAATCAACATTTATATTATCAAACCCGACTTTGCGTGCAAGGAAATAAATATTTTTAAACTTTTCATAATCGTGCAGTCTGCCGAGAATTTTTAATTTATCGTCATAAACACTTTGCAGACCGAAACTCAGCCTTGCTGAAACGGAGGAATTTATATTTCCGGAAGTTACTACGGCGGAAAATAAAAATTCCAATTTTTCTTTCGTAACAGATTCGGGATTAAGCTCAACGGTAAACTCGCATAATTTTGAAATATCAAAATTATTTTTGATTATTGATATTAACTTTTTAAGCTGAGAAAGCGATAAAGCTGACGGTGTTCCCCCGCCGATGTATACAGTGTAAAGAACTTCATTTTTATATTTTCGGCTTTCAATTTCCAAAGCCGAAAGATATTTATCGGCAAGAGTTTCGTTATAAGCTGTTGATACGAAATCACAGTAGAAACATTTTCTTGTGCAAAATGGTATATGAATGTATAGACCTTTCATTAATATAATCAGCAATTAGAAATTAGAAGCGGATTCTCTGTTCCAGCATTAATCTTTTTTCCGGTTCGTATTCCGGATTGTCGGAATTAAGACCGTAGCTTCCTTTTAAAAACAAATTCCTGTTCAATTTAAAAGACATTTCAACGGCTTGTTTCAAATCTATCTCTTTTTGAATTTTATCAAAAGTCACGGAATATCCTATCTGTAAAAGTCTGTTT
>CAJOOL010000065.1 GCA_905236115.1 uncultured Endomicrobiia bacterium | reverse complement strand
ATGGCTAAAGAAAAATTTGACAGATCAAAGCCGCACGTAAACGTAGGAACAATAGGACACGTAGACCATGGTAAAACAACATTAACGGCAGCAATAACGAAAGTATTGGGCGACCAGGGGTTAGCGGAATATATACCTTATGATACCGTAGCAAAAGCATCGGAATCACAGGGAAGAAGAGACGATACGAAAATCGTAACCATTGCAGTAAGCCACGTAGAATATTCAACCAAGAACAGACATTATGCACATATAGACTGCCCGGGACACGCAGATTATGTTAAGAACATGATCACCGGTGCAGCACAGATGGATGGTGCAATTCTTGTTGTTAGTGCATTGGACGGACCGATGCCTCAGACCAGAGAGCATATTTTGTTGGCAAGACAGGTAAACGTACCTAACATCGTAGTATTCTTGAATAAATGCGATGCAGTAGAAGATAAAGAATTGTTAGACTTGGTAGAAATGGAAGTAAGAGAACTTCTTACGAAATACGGATTTGATGGAGATAAGACGACAATAATCAGAGGAAGTGCATTGAAAGCACTTCAGGGAGATAAAGAAGGAATCGATTCCATAATGAAACTTATGGATGCAATCGATAACGATATAAAACTTCCGGAAAGAGATATAGATAAACCTTTCTTGATGAGCGTAGAAGACGTATTCTCAATTACAGGAAGAGGAACGGTAGCAACAGGAAGAGTAGAGAAAGGAAGAGTAAAAGTAGGCGATGCATTGGAAATCGTCGGAATAAAAGATACACAAAAGACGGTAGCAACCGGAATAGAAATGTTTAGAAAACTCCTTGACGAAGCACAGGCAGGAGATAATATCGGAGTATTGTTAAGAGGAATAGAAAAGAACCAGGTAGAAAGAGGCCAGGTATTGGCAGCACCTGGAACGATACATCCTCACAAGAAATTCAAAGGACAAGTATACATATTGAAGAAAGAAGAAGGCGGAAGACATACGCCGTTCTTTAACGGATACAGACCGCAGTTCTACTTCAGAACAACCGACGTAACGGGAGTAGCCCATTTACCTGCAGGAACGGAAATGGTAATGCCCGGCGATAACGTAGAAATGGAAGTAGAATTGATAATGCCTGTAGCAATGGAAGAGCAGTTGAGATTTGCAATCAGAGAAGGAGGAAGAACGGTAGGATCCGGAGTAGTAACGAAAATTTTAGACTAAAAAAATGCAAAGAGATTTTTGATATTGGAGTTTAGAAAATGGGTGACAGAGTAATTATTACCATGGCTTGCACCGAATGCAAAAACAGAAATTATTATTTTGCAAGAGGCAAAAAGCAGGAAGGTAAGTTGGAAGTAAAAAAGTATTGTAAAACTTGCGGAAAACATGTTTTACATAAAGAAACGAAATAGTTTTTTGTTTATAAAAAGCCTGGGGGTATAGGCTAACGGTAAACTTCCGGTCTCCAAAACCGGCTTTGGTGGTTCAAATCCATCTACCCCCGGTTTTTAGATTGGATTTTAAGACGATAAATTTCTTAAAGTGAGAACCTTTTATGGGTAAGGCAATTCAGTTTTTTAAAGATGCTTATTTTGAACTAACAAAAGTTACTTGGCTTGGTAAAAAGGAAGTAGTAGCAACTACCGTTGTAGTCATTGTTTTTGTTATAATAATGGCTTTGTTTGTTGGTTTCGTTGATCAAGTTCTATCAATAATTTTAAGAGTTATATTTAAGTTGGGGTAGTTAGAAATGGCTAAACAATGGTATGTAGTTCATACATATTCGGGACACGAAGATAAAGTTAAAAACAGTATAGAAAGAACTGTTGAGAATCTTAATATGAAAGACTTGATTTCTCAAGTTTTGGTTCCTACCGAAGATGTTGTTTCCGTTAAAAATAATAAGAAAAAAATAAGAAAGAAAAAATTTTATCCGGGATATGTTTTTATAGAAATGGTTATAAATAACGAAACATATTGGCTGGTTAGAAATACTACCGGTGTTACAGGTTTTTTAGGCGGAGTAAAACCTTCTCCTATGGCTGAATCCGAAGTGGCGGTTCTTATAAATGCTGCGGCGGATCCGGAAAGTGCTAAGCCCAGACCGGCTGTTTCTTTTGAGAAAGAAGAAAGTGTCAGAATTACCGAAGGTCCTTTCAAACATTTTATCGGTGTTGTTGAAGAAATTAACCAGGAAAAAGGTAAACTTAAGGTTATGGTTACTATTTTCGGCAGACCGACGCCTGTTGAGTTGGATTTCTTACAGGTAGAGAAAATATAAAATTGATGTGCTGTATGTTACGACAGCATAATTAAATGTACAATAACAAAAATTACGGTTTATCCTGCTCAGATGCATCGTAAGAAGTGATTTTTCTAATAGGAGAAATACAAAATGCCACCAAAGAAAGTAAAAACACAAATTAAATTACAGATACCTGCAGGTGCTGCAAATCCCGCACCTCCGGTTGGTCCTGCGTTAGGTCAGCAGGGTGTAAATATAATGGACTTTTGCAAACAGTTCAACGAAAGAACAAAGAAAATGGAACAAGGTATGGCAACGCCTGTTGTTATAACCGTTTATGAGGACAGAAGTTTTACATTCATAACGAAGATGCCTCCGGTTCCGGCTTTGATAAAGAAAGCCGCAAAAGTTGCAAAGGCTTCCGGAACGCCTAACAAGACGAAAGTCGGTTCCATAACAAAAGCACAGGTAGAAGAAATAGCAAAACAGAAAATGCCGGATTTGAATGCTGTTGATTTGGAAGGTGCAATGTTGATGGTTGAAGGCACCGCAAGAAGCATGGGAATTGATGTAAAAAGATAGAAAAATTTTTAAATACAGTGGGAGTCATAAAATAAGTGAAAAATCACTTTTATTAATATGACATTATCACCACAGGAGAAAGTAAAATGGCAAAAAGATTAAAAGAATTATCCAAGTTGGTAGACGCAAACAAACTTTATTCCGTAGAAGAAGCAGCTGATTTGGTTAAACAGACCGCAAAAGCAAAATTTGACGAATCCGTAGAAATTCATATTCGTTTGGGTATTGATCCTAAGCAGAGCGATCAAATCGTTAGAGGAACAATTCTTATGCCCAACGGTATCGGTAAAACCAGAAAAGTGGCGGTAATTGCAAAAGGCGAAAAACAGCTTGAAGCCGAAAAAGCAGGTGCCGATAAAGCCGGTTCTACCGAGATTATAGAAGAAATTACAAAAGGTGTGTTGGATTTTGATGTTTTGGTTGCAACACCTGATTGCATGAAAGATTTAAGTAAAGTTGCAAAAATATTGGGTCCTAAAGGTTTAATGCCTAACCCGAAAGCAGGAACGGTTACGTTTGATATTGAACAGACCGTTAAAGATTTGAAAAAGGGTAGAGTTGAGTATAAAAACGATTCTTTTGGGATAATTCATTGTTCCGTAGGAAAGGCTTCTTTTGAAAAAGACAAATTGGTTGAAAACATAAAAGCTATTGTTTCTGCAGTAGTAAAGGCCAAGCCGTCTGCGGCAAAAGGTCAGTATGTAAAGAGTATTTCAATATCTTCAACAATGGGTCCCGGTATTTATATAGATCAAAATTCAAAGATGTAGTTTATATTTAAAGTTATCATATAAAAACAAGGAGCTCTTAAAAAAATAAGACTTCTTGTTTTTATGTTTTCAATAAGAGAGTAGTCATTATGAAAAAAATAAAAAAAGATATTTTATCAATATACGATATGTCCGCAAAGGAAATTTGGAGTATCATCCAAGCGGCAATAACACTTAAAAAACAAAAGAAATCAAAATTTCAGCTTAAAGGCAAAACTATCGGCCTTATTTTTGAAAAACCGTCAACAAGAACCATGGTTTCTTTTTCTGCCGCCATGGCACAGGAAGACGGAACACCTTTAAATCTGGATATAAATAAACTTCAGACTACAAGGGGCGAGTCCGTTTACGATACGGCGAAAGTTCTTTCACGGTATTTGGATGCGATAGTTATAAGAAGTTTTAAACATTCGTATATTGAAGAGTTTGCAAAATATGCTTCCGTTCCGGTAGTAAATGCTTTAACCGATAAGGAACATCCGTTGCAGATTTTAGCCGACTTAATGACTATAATAGAAAAATATAAAATAAAGAATTTAAAACAATTACAAAAATTGAAAATATCTTTTGTCGGCGATGCCAATAATGTTGCCAATTCATGGCTTGCGGTTGCAGCCGTATTGGGCTTGAACTTTTTGCTTTTGGGGCCTAAACAATATGGTCCTAAAAAAGAACTTTTAAATGAGGCATTAAAGACTGCCGAAACTACAAAAGCCGATATAAAAATATCAAGCGATATAGAAGATATTAAAGGTTCCGACGTCATTTATACCGATGTTTGGATTTCTATGGGCGAAGAAAAAGAATCCGTCATAAGACATAAAGCATTCTCAAAATATCAGGTAAATAAAGAACTTCTTTCAAAAGCCGCAAAAAATTGTATGGTTCTTCATTGTCTGCCGGCAGTCAGAGGAGAAGAAATTTCCGCCGATGTTATGGCCGAACAGGAAACAAATATTTTTGAACAGGCAGAAAACCGCCTCCATATCCACAAATCCGCAATGATTTATCTGATTAAATAGAAAAATATTAAATTTCCCTCTGTCCCGGTTAAAACACATATGCGACAATCAAGGTAGTTCGCGATAGGAAGGGAAAGGTTAACCTTTTAAAATAAAAGTTTGGCAAAATGATAACGGACATGAAAATTTAGGATTT
>CAJOOL010000064.1 GCA_905236115.1 uncultured Endomicrobiia bacterium | reverse complement strand
TCTGTAAACGTTTAATGCCTGTCTTTTCGTGTCTTCTTCGCCCATAAAAACTTCACATTTTATTCCCAGAAGTGCCGCCGCCGTCGCCGTCGCCACACCGTGCTGGCCTGCTCCGGTTTCCGCTATAACTCTGGTCTTGCCCATTTTTTTTGCCAGAAGAACCTGCCCCAGCACATTGTTTATTTTATGAGAACCGGTATGATTTAAATCTTCTCTTTTTAAATATATTTTTGCTCCGCCCAAATCTTTTGTCATTTTTTCGGCATAGTACAAAAGAGACGGACGCCCCGCATAATTTTTTAATAATGTGTTAAGCTCTTCTGTAAATTCCGCATTATTTTTATAATATTCATACTGCTTTTCAAGATTTGTTATTTCGTTCATAAGTGTTTCCGGGATATACTGCCCGCCGTATATCCCAAACCTTGTATTAGTCATATTTTTTTCTCCTTAAAATTTTTATAACAACCGCTCAACCATTCAACTTCTTTTCAACTATTCAACCCTTCAACTGCCGTTTTCACTATCCTCAAAATCTTCTCCCTGTCTTTCATTTTGTTCGTCTCAACTCCGCTTGATACATCTATGCAATACGGTTTTAATTTTAACGCTTCTTCAATATTCGTCTCATTTATACCGCCTGCCAGAAAATACGGCCTTATAAAATTTTTCATTAATTTCCAGTCAAATGTTTTTCCCGAACCTGCCCCGGAATCAAACATCAGAAAATCCGCCTGACAGTTTCGCCATCGTAAAATATCTTCTTCGGATTTTATTTTTACGGCTTTAATTATTTTATTGCTGCAAAGTTTTCTTAATTCTCTTATATAATTATCGTCTTCGTCTCCGTGCAGCTGAACAATATCGGTAATTTTTTTACTGCATATTTGCGATATTTTTTTTATATCTTCGTTTACAAAAACCCCGGCGGACAAAATATTTTTATCCAGTTTTTCTTTTAGTTTTTCTGCCGTTTCAACTGATACCTGCCTATGGCTTTTTGCAAAGACAAATCCCGCAAAGTCCGGCTTTGCTTCGTTTACAAAATCTATATCGCATTCTCTGAATAATCCGCAAATTTTTATTTTAGTCATTTATCCTCATAAATAAAAAATTCATCCCGAACAAAAATTGTTTTCAAGGACGAATTTACTATACGCGGTGCCGCTTTCCGCCCCCGGCTCGCCGTTATTTTTATCTTGTTGTTTTACCGAAACCGCATAAAAATTATAGTTTTATTTTTCCTGTTTGTCAAATAACGTCTTCAGCGTTTTAAGTTCGGAATTTTCTTTTTCCAACTGCAGTATTTTGTTTTTCAGTTTCAGTATCTCAATTTCTTTTTGGCTTAATATAAGTTCTATATTTTTGTCGTCATATTTATTAAAATTTTTATCTGCGTTTTTTGTATCTTCAATAAAATATTTTATTGGAACATTTAAAGCAAAAGCAATTTTTTTCAGCGATGTAACCGTCGGCTTTTGTTTTCCCGTCACCCAGAAACTTATCAGCTGCTGCCCTACCCCCAGCTTACCGGCAAACTCTTTTTGAGTTAATCCTTTTTCCAGCATAATGTTTTTCAGCTGCCTGCAGAAAAAAGTCTGCTTGCTTTTCATAAAATTCCTCTGAAATAAAACCCCTTGACTTATCAATAAAAAACGGGTATAATATTTATAAAATATTTAGTTTAAATTTGTATTTCTAAATTTTCTATAAATATTATGTTTTTTAAATGTACAAGCCGAGCGGACTGTTTTTGAAAGATTATAAGATTATATGATTGCAGGAGTGCAGGAAAAAGTAACAGATTAAAAAATATTCCGTTAAAATTTTCTCTGCATTTTTTAAATCAACAAATCTTTAAAACCTGCCAAAAGCATAGCACAGTTTGTTAAAAAGATAAAAACTTTGGACAGTGCTTATCTCTCGGCGGCAGTATACCAAAAAACGGAGTTTTTTGGTATGGCTGAGGAGTTCTTTAAACAAGTATGTTATTCCCGAAAAGTGCGAAGCACTTTGTGGTCGTTAATCGGGAATCTATGTTATAAAAATACCGTTTAAGTCTGTCATCCCCGAGCGTCTCTGTCGGGGATCCCGCATTTGGAACGACTGTTGAATGGTTGACAAGAATAGTTGAATAGTTGAAGAACGGCAACGCCAGAAAAAGGAACCCGAGGGATTAGCCTCGGATAATATAAAAATAAAAAACTAAAGGAGAAAAATTATGAAAAAATCATTGAAATTTTGTAAAAGCAAAACGGGTTTCACCCTCGTGGAGTTGGTTATTGTTATCGCTATCGTGATTATTTTGTCGGTTGTCAGTGTTCCGATTTACAGAGGTTATATTGATAAAGCAAAAATGAGTGAAGCTTATGCTTTGTGGGGAGCAGTTTTGGCTGCACAAAAAGCCTATTATGGTGAATATGGAAATTTTTATCTTGAAAAACAGACAGACTTAAATGAAACAGCGTATAGTTCTGTTCTTGGCGTAGATGCAAGAGGTAATAAATACTTTTCTTGGTTTAGAATTGGCTCAGATTTTCGTGCCACAGATTCATCGGCAAAGAGCGGTTTTTCATTTAATATATATAACGATCCTGGTAAACCAAGTGGAACTGTAAGAAAAGTATTAAATTTTAATTTTAATCTTACAAGCGGTATTAACTTCGCAGAGACTACTAACTCATAATATACAGAAATATGTATTTTGCATTTATTTTTAAAAGTTTAAATATTTAAAATTGAAAATATTTTTTTTCTTAAAATTTTGCTGTAGTAAAAAATATTGAAAAATAAACAAAGGATTGCTACATAGCAACAATCCGAAAAAGAAAGCAGAGTGAGGATTTTTTTCTTAACTCTGCTTTCAAACTCTTTAAACTTTTCAGTGTTTCCCTAACTATTTAACCTTGTATAAAACAGGCATATTATTGCTATTATTGCTAAACAAATTCCTATAATATTTACAACGTTTATTTTTTCTTTAAAAACAATAGTTCCTGTAATTGTTCCCAGCGATATTACACCTAAGTTCATTGCTGCAAAAATCAGTGTAGGATTGTTGTTATATGCCTGATGAGCACGAAAATAAAAATAAATATTTCCGAAGTTCAAACATCCTAAAATTATTCCGCCCAATATGCTTGCCTTATTCCACTTAGTTTTTTTCAATATTAAATAAGAAAACAACACTATTGCCGACAGAACAAATACCGCACATAAATTGGCTGCCGTCATAGAGGCATTTGTGGATAATTGTTTGAATAAAATATCAATTATTCCATATCCTAACCACACCCCGAGCAATGTCCAAGCCGCACCCTTATTATATGTATTGACTTTAGGTTTATAAACCAATGCCGCCAAAGAAACTATTGCCAAAATAACCGCCAAAATTTTCCCTGTAGAAAGAGTTTCGCCGAAAATTAAAAATGCGGCAACTATCGGCAAAAACAAAGATAATCTCTGTGCCGCATCCGATTTTGCAATCCCTGCACGGTTAACGCACTCGCCCATAATAATAAAAACCGCAGGCAGTAAAATTCCTAACGACAATAAAATCTGCCATTCGGATAATAAAATATTAAAGTTGCTGCCGAAATTCGGCTTAAATAAAATAAAAGCACTGATTGCCGCAACGGGATAGTTAACGGCTACAGCCTGCTTGATGGAAATATTTTGATTTTTAGATATTTTTAATAATATAGATACAGCCACACTGCACATAATACTGAATATTAAATAATACATATTGTCAACCTGTTAATAATTTTATTTTTGGTTTACGGGGAAACCGAGTTAGTCGGAAATATCAACATCCGGGTTGATATGTATTTTGTATTCCGGGCAGAGTTGTGAAAGTTCTTTGTTTAAAATTTCAAGCCCTTCATCAAAACAAATATCAAAGCTCATAACTACATCCATTCTTATCTGTTTTGCCGGCATATCCAGATAAAAACCGTGCATTTGTAAAACCCAGTCATAAGCCATTACTTTTTCCTGAATCATATTTCTTATTTTTGCGGCTTCATCATTTTGCGCGTTAAAGGAATATACCCCTACTCCCGCAAGAATAACACCTGTCTTGTGATAAACTTTAGTTTGAAGTTTCCTTGTCAAAGTATCAACCTGTGCTACCGTCATTATATCGGGCAGTTCCAAATGAACGGAAGCAAGATTTTTATTCGGACCGTAATTGTGGATAATCAAATCGTAAGCACCGCGGACTTCAGGCTCTTCCATCAAAAGTTTTTTTATGGTTTTGCATGTTCCGCTGTCGGCTCTTTTGCCTAAAATGTCGCTTAAAGTTTCCGTCATCATTTTTATGCCTGCTTTTATAATCATGACTGAAATGATTATGCCGACATAAGCCTCTAAAGAGATTTTTGCGGTAAAGTAAATAATTGCCGAAGCTAAAACGGATGCGGAAAGAACAGCATCAAATAAAGCGTCCGTCCCGGAAGCAATTAATGCCGAAGATTTTGCTTTTTTGCCGTTGTGTTTCACATATTTCCCGAGGACAAATTTCACCGCAACGGCAACAGCTATTATTATTAACGATATTACGGAATAATTAACCGCTTCGGGATGAATAATTCTTTTTACAGATTCTACCGCTGCGGTTATTCCTGCATACAACACTATTGCGGAAACAAGCATTGCACTCATATACTCAATTCTTCCATGCCCCAAAGGATGAGCTTTATCGGGCTGTCTGTTTGCAAGTTTTGTCCCGGCAATTGTAATAACGGAAGAAAGAACATCCGACAAATTGTTTACGGCATCCAAAATAACGGCAATTGAATTTGAAAGTAAACCTATAGCAGCCTTAAATGCGGCAAGCAGTATATTTGTAACAATTCCTATAATACTTGTTTTTACTATTATTTTATCACGGGTTTCAATTTCTTCTTTAAAAAGTTCCGAATTTGCTGCACTGTTTTCCATACTCATAAACCCCCTTTCCAAAAAAATTTTTCGGTTTTTTAGACATCAAACTTTCCGTTCAGAATTATTCAGCATTTCCTTAACCCGCGGCAACTTTGTAAAACACATTTTTGGAATATTATCAGGTTGTTCTGTATGATTTAAATATTTTGGAAAGAAATTGTATTTACTGCAAGAGATATAATATAATAACACTACATATCTTTTTGTTTTTTTATTTTTCTTAAATTGTTTTCTAAAGATTTGTTCTTCTTTTCCAGCATTTCATTTTTATCTTTAAGAAGCTTTATCAAATCTTCTCTTATATCCAGCTCTTTTCTTAATTTTTCATTTTCTTTTTTTATAGAATTTATATTGATATTATCGGCATCTGCCGCTTCAATATTCGTTACAAATATATTTTCTATTTCTTCTTTTGATTTTTTAAAAGCCTTT
>CAJOOL010000063.1 GCA_905236115.1 uncultured Endomicrobiia bacterium | reverse complement strand
TTGTCTTTCTTGATTACCGCTTCTTAACCGTCTCGTCCGACTTCGCAACTTTGCGTCGCCTGTAGCTTCTCGCAAACTCTTACAATCTTTTTCTGTTCGTTGTTTTCAACTATTCAACTGTCATTTTCACCAATTTTTCACAAAAATTTCAAAAATCCATATTGATTTTTTACAACTTTTAGGCTATAATCTACAATAATGAAAAAGCAACTTTATTTTATCACTTATTTTAGAAAAGTTTTGTCATTAATAATATCGGCAATAATATTGTTAAACGTTTTCGGCGTTATTATCATAAACAATGCCGAAAAAATAGGTGCTTCCAATAAATATGCAAAAGATACTATCACAAAATGCTGTAACTTAACGGTGATTATCCCGTTGAAAATAGTAAACAGCTTCTTTAATATGAACACGGCGGACAATATCGCCAAACAGGTTCCTTTACGGACGACAGAATCGGAAAAGAAAAATCAAAAAGATAAAAACAATAAAACTTTCTTTCAGTGTGCCGTTTTTGAAGACACATCATTTTTCAATGCGGCAGGAACGGGAAAAAATATAACACAGGGTGCATTGTTAAATTCGTATCAGGATTATATAAGCAGCAGTGATGTAAATTCTGTAATATTGTTGTCATTGTTGTTTGTGGTTTTATTCGGCGGTAATATGATACTTGCCAGAGGCGATACGGAAAATATAACAAAAAAAATAAATAATATATTAAAAAAAGAATTCGTCTTGTATAGATAAAATGCAAGACGGATTTTATTTTTATGGAGGCAGAATATGCTGTTAAAAAAACTGTTGAAGAAAAAAGTAAGAGAAGTTTTGGCGGTGAAGTTTTTAAGCGTTATGATTACGGCAAGTTTGCTGCTGACCTGCGTAAGCGGTTGGGCAAACGCAATGCCTGCACCTGCGGGAATGCTTCCCGGTGTGCCTGCGGCATTGACATCAATAAACACGAATATCATACCGTTTAATGTAGGACATGTAACGGAAAGCCTGTATAACGGACAGGGAAAAGTACTGGTAACCATACAGGACTTGCACAGCCATAAACAGACACAGGAAAACATCAACAGCATATTAAAAATATTGGATAAAAAATACGGTATAAAAAATATCTGGCTTGAGGGTGCAAGCGGACAGCTTGATACGAGCTGGATAACAAATATTAAGGATAAAGATTTAAGAGAAAAAACCGTAAACACTTTACTGAATAAAGGCCGTTTAACGGGTGGGGAACTTTTCTCCATACAGAGCGGCAGAACGGACATATTAAAAGGTCTGGAAAACAGAGAAGTATATCTGAAAAACTTTGAAAGATTAAATGAGATATACAACAATAAGAAAGAAATTCAACAGTATCTTCCGCAAATAAGAGCAATACTTAATGCAAGAATAGAAAAATATTTTTCCGCACAGAACAAAAAAATAAATTCTTTGCAGGAAAAAAATAAATCCGGCGAAATAAAAGCCGACAGATTTTTCAACTCCATAATAAGAGCATCCAAAAGAGCCGGAATAGATTTAACGAAATATGACCAAATAGTAAAATATCTTTATATACTCAACAGTCAGAAATATATAAATTTTGAAAAAGTAAAAAAAGAAATAAGCGAAATATTGAAAGAATTAAAAAATGTATTGACTTATCAGCAGTATAAAACTCTTCTGGATAAAGTAAACAATAAAGAAACCGAAACGGAATTTTATAAAGATATAAAAAGATTTGCCGAAGAAAAGGAAATACTTTCAAAATACGAAGAAGCCGCTAAATTTTTCGGCTATATTGAATATAACGATTTGTTAAACCCGATAGAACTTGCCCGGCAGGAAGACGAACTGGTAAACGAAATAGAAACAAGATTTGCTCGGACAGGATACGAACTGGAAGTGCTTTTCTTAAAGAATTATTTCAGACTGATAGAAAATTACCTCAACAACAAAATAACGGCCGACGAATACGGATATTTTGAAAACAATAAAGAAAAATTTAAAGAACTGTGGATAAAATATGTTGATGCCGACGGAATAATAGACATCAATAAATACTTCAGTCTTTTTGACGATTTTTATAAAGATAATGTTGAAAGAAACAGATACTTTATAGAA
>CAJOOL010000062.1 GCA_905236115.1 uncultured Endomicrobiia bacterium | reverse complement strand
TTCAAATTGTAAAATATCTTTATAAGAATAACTTGTTGCAAGAGATAATAAAGAATTTTTTCTATCGTTTTTATTTACAATTATATCAGGATACATACCGTAAATCAAAAAATCGTTTAAACTTCTCTGTAGTTCTATATCTGATAATTTCGTTGATAACTCCTGTATGGAAAAAGGATAAACTTTAAGTTCTATTTTTCTTCCGGTTAGGGGTTCTGCAATTTTATTTGATAATTCAAAAGATGAAGAACCTGTTGCAATTATCTGAACATCTTTATAATTATCAATTAATAATTTTAACGTCAAGCCGATATTTCTTACACGTTGTGCTTCGTCAATTATAATAAGTTTGTTGTCTCCGATAAAGTTCTTAAGTTCGGTTGATGTTTTGTCTGTAAAGGCTTGTCTTATATCCGGTTCATCACAATTAAAATATGCAGTTTTATATTTGTTGTCTGCAAATTCTTTTATTTTTTTTATTAATGTAGTTTTTCCGACTTGTCTTGCACCGTAAACAATAATAACTTTATTTTTAAATAAATTTTCTATAATTTCTTTGTAAACTGTTCTTTGAATATACATTTTTTTCCTCCAATAAATATGTTATTTATTTTTTAATTCACTAAATATACACGAATTTGGTGATTATATTCACTGAATTATATATAAATTTAGTGATTATATTCACCAAATTATATATTATTTTGGTGAATTTATCAAACAGAAGCATAAAAAACCGCAGTGAACAACTACAAGTATCTGAACCGGCACAATTGATTAAAATTTTTATTGTTGTCTGAAAATAAAAAACCGCATATACCTAACGGCACATGCGGTGATGTAAATGGTGATGTGAACAGTAAAATTGAAGTATTTGAAAACCGGAAATATTTGAAAATTAAAATCCGCTTACTTTCCAAACACTCTTTTGAAAATAAAATCCACGTTTTTGAAATGCGGTTTTATGTCACAGTCTCTTTTAATTTCTTTCTCGTTCATATATTTTCTTAATTCTTCGTCTTTTAACGCCACTTCTTCAAGACTGATATTTTTTTCTCTTGCGGAAAATGCCAGCCTCTGCATAATTGCATAGCCCTGCTCTCTTGTTAAGCCTTTATCAACAAGCGTCAACAGCATAGTTCCGGAACAGATAACATCCTGCGTTTTATTCAAATTCTTTTTCATATTTTCCGGATAAACATTCAGACCGCCGAGCAATCCCTGCATTCTTTTCAATATATAAAACAGCCCCATCGTTGCATCGGGAAGCATTATTCTTTCCGTGCAGGAATGGCTGATGTCTCTTTCGTGCCACAACGCAATATTTTCCATAGCCGTAACCGCATAACCTCTTAAAAGTCTTGCAAAACCGCAGACATTTTCGGAAATTATCGGGTTTCTTTTGTGAGGCATTGCGGAAGAACCTTTCTGTCCTTTCGTAAAAGGCTCTTCGGCTTCGGCAACTTCAGTCCTCTGCAAGTGTCTTATCTCAAGGGCAATTCTTTCAAGATTGCTTCCGACATGGGCAATGGCATTTAAAAATAAGGAATGTCTGTCACGCGGAACAATCTGGGTGGAAACAGGTTCCGGCTTTAAGTTCAATTTTTTGCAGACATATTCTTCAACTTTCGGGCTTAAATGTGCAAACGTTCCGACAGCACCGGAAATTGCTCCGTAGCTGACAGTATCAAGTGCATAATTTAATCTGTCCAAAGAACGCGACAGCTCACTATACCAATTGGCAACTTTCAAGCCGAACGTGGTAGGTTCTGCATGAACGCCGTGGCTTCTGCCCATTGTCGGCGTAAACTTATATTTGAAAGCCAGTTTTTTTGTTATCTTCATTAATTCTTTGGTTTCTTTTATAAGAAGCAGACAGGCCTGCCTCATTTGAACAGCAAGAGAAGTATCCAACACATCGGAAGATGTCATACCCATATGCAAAAATCTTGCTTCGGGGCCTACCGTCTCAACCACACTTGTTAAAAATGCTATCACATCGTGTTTGACAGTTTTTTCAATTTCATTAATTCTGTCTTTGTTTATCTTGGCTTTTTGGCGGACTTTCTCAACTGCAGCTTTCGGCACTACACCCAGCTTTGCCATTGCCTCGCTTGCCAAAATTTCTACTTCCAGCATTATTTTAAATCTGTTTTCGTCAGTCCATATTGCTTCCATTTCCGGCTTTGCATATCTTGGTATCATTTTATTATCCTTCCTAAAATATATTCTTTTTGCTCATTTCTAATTGTCGTTCTTGCTTTCTTCAACAACTTTCTTTATCGCTTCCGGGAAAATTTCATGTTCAACAAGAAGCACTTTTTTTGCCACTTCTTCATGGTTATCGGTTTCGTCCAAATCCACTTCTTTTTGCATAATAATGCTTCCTGTATCATAGCCCTCATCGGCAAAATGAACCGTAGCACCGGACTTTTTCTCTTTGGCTTTTACCACGGCTTCATGCACATGATGTCCGTACATTCCTTTACCGCCGTATTTCGGCAAAAGTGCCGGATGAATATTTAAAATTCTTGACTTATATTCTTTAATGATGTTTTCCGGAATTCTCTTCAAATACCCTGCCAAACATACCAAATCCGCACCGGCTTCTTTTATCAGTTCAAGCAGTTTGTTGTTGTAATCGTTTTTATCCATATTGTCGTAGTCTAAAGCAATATTCTTTATTCCCTCTTTTTCTGCTCTCTGCAAACCGAATGCTTTAGGGTTGCTGGATATTACTATTACGATTTCGGCCACACCTTTAAGTATTCCGTATTTTGTGGAATTTATTATAGCTTGAAGATTTGACCCGTTGCCGGAAATTAATACCGCCAATTTTTTTATCATATCAGCTCAACTCCTTTTTTGCCTTTTTCTACATGTCCTATAATTTTGGAACCCTTGAAAAATTTATTTATTTCTTTGCCATACTGAGGACGGACAAACACCGCCATACCGATACCCATATTCAATGTTCTGTAAACATCTTTTTCCGGAACTTTTCCTTTTTCCTGTATTATCTTAAAAATTTCCGGAACTTTCCACGAATTTTTTTCTATCACCACATGTGCATCTTCGGGAAGAATTCTTCCTATTTTATCGTAAAAACTTCCGCCGGTAATATGTGCAATGCCGACGATTTTTTTACTCTTTGGCGTGTTGAATTTTTTCAGTGCGGCAAGAATTTCTTTAACGTAAATTTTTGTCGGAGCAAGAAGTTCTTTGGAATATTTCTTCAGTTCGCTTTCTTTAAAAACTTTTCTTATTAAGGAATAACCGTTGGAATGAGGACCGCTGGACGGCAAACCTATAATAACATCACCGTCTTCAATATCCTTTCCGGTAATTTCTTTTCCTTTTTCTATTATCCCGACGGCAAACCCCGCCAAGTCATATTCTTCACCTTTATAGAAGCTCGGCATCTCGGCAGTTTCCCCGCCGATAAGCTGAGCATCTGACTGTTTACAGCCTTCAATAATTCCCTTAATTACCGTCTCGGTTAAAGATACATTCAGCTTTCCGCATGCGAAATAATCCAGAAAGAAAAGCGGCTTTGCACCGACGCAAATTATATCGTTGACGTTCATTGCCACCAAGTCTATGCCGACAGTATCGTGCTTATTTACCAAAAAAGCAATTTTTAATTTTGTTCCTACACCGTCGGTGGAACTGACCAAATTATATTTTGTTCCGTCAATAGGAAATGCCCCGCCGAAACCGCCTATCTTGGGAAGTTTCTTTTTTATTCTCTTAACAAGTTCGTTTCCGGCATCAATATTAACACCTGCTTTTTGGTAAGTAACTGCCATTTTTCCTCCGAACACCGCACTGCCGGCCGGCCC
>CAJOOL010000061.1 GCA_905236115.1 uncultured Endomicrobiia bacterium | reverse complement strand
TTTTCGGCATTCCATAAAACTCTTCTTCCTATAACAATACGGCTTTGTGCTAATGTGCCTATCTCAACGGCTGTCGCTCTCCCACAGGATAATACCTGCATAAGTTCAGGTGTTGATAAGGTCATTTTTTCATTAAGCGGTATTATGTTGGTGTTTGTGGTTGCTTTCATAGTGTTTTCCTCCTCTTTTAATTTGATAATTTTCCCCCGTAAGTTTCAAAAGCATATAACCGGTAAAATTGCCTCATGGCTTTTAATAAAATCGTTATTTGTTTTCTGCTTTTTAACTTACTGCCTATATTTTATCATTAAATACTAACCCATTAGTTAGTATTTACGAAATTTATTTTCCGAAATATTCACAAAGTTTCGCACTGTTTGTTGTCGTATATTCATAAAAAACAAAAATCAAGATGTAAAGTGTGTAAAATTTCTTGAATTTATCGTAGATATTTTGTGATTTATGCCTCACACCATTCTCTGATGCCGTACCCGCTCATTTTTGAACCGGTTGAAGAATACTCAAAAAAATCTCTTTCAAGCATTCTCCGTATAAACTATACCAAATACAAATGCAGGTAAAATGCAGCATAAATTCGTGTTTTATAACACATAATGTAACAAGGGATTCTTACATACCAGCAAGAATAGTCTGAAATAACGGTATTTTTGTGTTCTCAAACTATTGAAATAACGGTATTAAATCACAAATTTTATTTTGAATTAACGGTACTTCTTCTTGACATAATTTAAAAACAGTATTATAATTATTGTAAAATACGGAAGAAACAGCCTCTAAAAAGGAGAACTGCTATGTTTAAAAGAAAGGCATTTGAAAAATTAAAGGACTGGAAAAACAATAAAGCTCCTAACTATGCCGCTTTACTGGAAGGCGCACGGCGTGTAGGAAAAACGACCATTGCGGAAGAATTTGCAAAACAGGAATATAAATCTTACATCAAAATCGACTTTGCCAACATCAGAAAAGATGTATTGGATGTATTTGATGATATAGCCGATCTTAATATGTTTTTTCTCAGACTTCAGACTGCCACAGGCATAACTTTGTACAAAAGAGAATCCGTTATTATTTTTGACGAAATACAGCTTATGCCCAAAGCACGTCAGGCAATAAAATATCTTGTTGCCGACGGAAGATATGATTACATCGAAACAGGGTCGCTGATAAGCATAAAAAAGAATGTAAAAAACATCGTTATTCCATCGGAAGAAATAAAAATCCAGATCTTCCCTATGGATTATGAAGAATTTATGTGGGCTTCGGGGAATGATACATACCCCTTATTAAGAGAGTTGTATAGCAAAAAAACAGCTGTAGGAAATTCATTAAACAGAAAACTCATGCGTGATTTCAGGATATATATGGCTGTCGGCGGAATGCCCCAGGCAGTAAATGCTTATGTGGAAGGAAAAAACTTTACGGAAATTGACGAGATAAAACGTGAGATCATCAATCTGTATCAAGAAGATTTTATCAAAATAGATGAATCGGGAATTACCGGCAGAATGTATGATTCCATTCCCAGTCAGTTGGCAAATGATAAAAACAGATATGTTATTTCTACAGCGACAGGGAAAAAGAAAACCGAAAAAGACCTTGAGAGATTATATAATCTTCTGGACTCAAAAACAGTCTTGCCCTGTTATAATGTAACCAACCCAAGCATTGCCTTATCTCAAACAAAGGATATCGACAAATTTAAACTGTATTTATCCGATACGGGTTTGTTTACAACAATGATTTTCAATTCGTCGGGAGAAACCGATTCCAATATTTATTCCAAGCTGCTAAGCGATAACCTTCCCGCAGATTTGGGTTATTTATATGAAAACGCCGTTGCGCAGGTCATAGCAAGCACCGACAAAATGTTGTATTATCATACTTGGAGAAAAGAAGGCAGCACTCACAACTATGAAGTTGATTTTATTCTTACTTCAAAATCAAAACTCGTACCGGTAGAAGTTAAATCATCCGGCATAGGCGAACACAAATCAATAACCGAGTTCTGCAAGAAATATTCACAGCACGTTTCCGACCGTATTCTATTGTCACAAAAAGATGTCGGAAATAAAGAAGCACTTAAACTCTACCCGATTTATATGCTCCCGTTTGTTCTTGAAGAATTGACAGCACGTTGAATTGTTTTGTCTACACCGACAGTTTAACATTAAAAGTATCGACAACTTTATTCTTTCTAACAGCAATGAACAGTTCTAAAAAGCGGCACGCTTATTCGACTCTTTAAAGCAAAAATTTGCTTTAAGTTATGAAAAGCTGCCGCTTATTTTTTTGATCTGTATTTTCATCAACCCAAATGAATTTAACAGTTGAAAAGTGCTTATTTCAAGCTTTGTAGATTTACAAAAAAGCAACAAACCCCAAATATACCCCAAATATACCTTAAAAATTTACTTGATATTTCACAGTTTTTGGGCTATAATAATATTGAATATTAAATCAGCCGAAAGAGGTGATCCTATGTATATAAAAAGACACG
>CAJOOL010000060.1 GCA_905236115.1 uncultured Endomicrobiia bacterium | reverse complement strand
TTCTTTAATAGAATCTGTTTCTACTTCTGCCGCATCGTTAAGCGGTTCGTTGCAGGCGGCAAACATCAATGCCGCAGCCGCAACTGATAAAATTTTACTTTTCATCTTTTAATTTAATTAAAAAATTTACAACTTTAATTTCCAATTATTTACTTATAACAACATTTTTTGTATATATCACAGTTTTTTTGTTGCTAACTATAATATTATAGTTTCCTGCACCGTAATCTTTGAGCATACAACTATATCTTGTACCGCCACCGGTGTTTATACCTGCTACTTTTGAACCATTGCAGAACACTTCAACCATACCACCCTCTGTATTAAAGGGAAAATTAACAGTCAGCAACGTTGACGAATCATCGTATGAAACATGCACTGATATTTGTCTGCCTGGTCTGATACTACGGTGAGGAGCATGCTGATTTTTATCTCCGCCATCTTATTCTCCTTTAAATTTTTTGCTGATTTGTGCTGATGCTTGTGTCATCGCACCCGATACTGCAATTAAAGCAGCCGCTAATAATATAACTTTTTTCATCTCCGTTGTTTTAAAAATCACGCTGCAAAATTACAACATCAAAAAAGTTTTGTCAAGGTGATGTTCCCTTTACATTCTCTGTAACTTACTGATTGACAGTGTTGCTCCCAAACGGGAGCAAAAAACGGGAACAAAAATACACGCCTAAAACAGCAAAAAAACGTCAAAAAAGTTGCATTTCTCTATATTTACTACTATTTTTGTGTGAAAACAAAATGATAAAACTAATGAAAAAAACAAGCATAATTTTATTAATAGTATTTTTAATTACGAGTTGCAGCAAAAAAAGTGAAATTTACCAACAACTTGTAAATGCAGATTCTTTGCTTTACAAAAATCTTGTTGATTCAGCAAACAATGTATTAAAAGAAATTGAACCGAAAACAAAAGAAGATTCAGCATATTTTTTTGTTTTAAAAGCAGAAACCACTTATAGAAAACAAAACACACCTGATTCTAACCAGATAAATTTCAGCATAAAATTTTATGAAAATCATAATGACAACAGAAAATTAGCAAACGCCTATTATTACAAAGCCTGTACATTCATCAGAATCAACAAAATATCAAATGGAGTTTTTATTTTGCTAAAAAAAGCAGAACAATTAGCGGAAAAAATTTCTGACGATGATTTAAAAGATAAAATCTATTCGGGTTTGGGCTATGTTAATTATGCAAAAAACCAAACGGAAGAAGCCCTAAAATATGCATATAAGGAATATGGTTGCGCAAAAAGATTAGGTTGCCGCCGTGATATTGCATACGCATTATTAAGATTATCAACTATGTATAACGACTTAAAACAAAAAGACAGTGCTGAATATTACATTATGCAATGCAAAGCACTTGTAAAAGAAGTTGATAGCAGTGATAAAGCATTTATTTACAATATTTTAGGTTATTGTTTCATGGAGGATAATTCTGAGGCGGCTCAAAAATATTTCCAAACGTCATTAAAATATAAAAAAAATTCTGAAACATATAAAAACCTTGCAGAAATATACTATGCCAAAAAAGATACCCAAAATTGGAAACAATATTGCGATTCCGCACTAATAGATATATGGTACGAAGAAAAAATAGATATTCTTTCCAATATTGCAGAAAAAAATTACAACGATAAAAATTTTACAGCATACAAACAGACAAATGACGAGATTATAAAAACTATGCAAGAATTGTATAATTATGAAAAAGCAAACTATTCACTTGAAATTCAGAAAAAATTTGATTATGAAAAACAAAAAGCAGAATTTAATAGAAAAACATTGATTTCATTTTTCATTTTCTTTATGCTAATTGCAGTATTTGCTATTGTTTTCTTGATGTATAGACATAAACTCCAAAATATTAGACAAATAAATTTTCAATTAGAAAAAGATAATGCAAGATTATATTCAGAGCAAGAGAAATTAAACGTTTTAATAAATAATCTAAAAGTCCAAATTGACTTACTAAAACAGCAAAAAGACCAATTATCTAATGAAAGCAATGATTGGTCTACCGTAATCTTGTCATACGAAAATATGATTACAAAATTAGAAAGTCAACTAAACATTTTAAACAATCAAAATGTAAAACTTTTAAAAATTGGAGAACAGATTTTTGAATTGATAAGAAATAATAATCCGATAAGTGATTTTAAAGAAAATTGGGCTAATTGTGTTTTTTATTTTGAATGTACATATCCTGAAAAAATAAAAATTTTCAATACCTATGCAAATCTCAATATTGCTAATAAAATTTTTATTATTTCTGATAGTTATTTCAAAAAAACAGACGCTGACTTATCACAAATTTTGGGCATTTCAGAAAGCACCGTCCGCAGCCGCCGCACAAAATTGAAAGAAAAACTAAAATAATTTTCCATTACGGATTTTATTTTTCAGAGTACTTCCATATTTTTTCACAAGACTAAAAATAATCAGCAACCAAAATACAGCCACAGAAATTCTCGCAATTGTTACTAACATCGTTCTGTTTTGAGGCACATATTCAAGTTCTACGACATGAGAGCCCTCAGATAATTCAAGACCGCAAAAACCTACGTCGCATTTTTTTATCTGAGAGGCAACGCCGTCTATTTTTACAGTCCAAGCCGCATCATAAGGAATAGAGAGAACCATAAACTTATCTGATTTTAAGTTAATGTTTCCCTTCATATAATAATGCTTAAATTCCGTAAGATTAAGAGATTCTTCATGCTTTAACTTCATATTGTTTTTGAAGTCATCAAGCGAAAGATTATCAATAGAAAGTTCTTCGCTATTAGGTGTAAGTTCTTTGTATTTGCTCAAATCTATGCCCTCATCAGGCACAAAACAAGTAAGCAAAGAATACAACTGTTTTGAATTTTCATGACAATACAAATAAACATACGAACTTATAACCCCAGCAATTCCGCCCTGAAAATGTTCGTTTACATATTCGTCAATTTCTTTCAATGAAGCGAAATTTCTGCCGACCATATCCCTGACACCGTTAATATACTGAATCAAAGCCTCTTGCGGATAACCGTTTCGCTGCAAACTTTCAATT
>CAJOOL010000059.1 GCA_905236115.1 uncultured Endomicrobiia bacterium | reverse complement strand
TTTGTAAATTTTATAGGAGCAACAGCATTTACCCCGGTTTGTTTAAAATGTTTTATTATATCTATGGGACTATCAAAATAAATTTTTGTTATTTTTCTTGTTTAGCCATAAAGATTTCATCGTTGTAATTGTTCCTTAATTATTTCAAAAAAAGTTTTCATTTCTTCAAAAGTTATATCAGCAGTTAAGGAAAGTCTTAACCTTGCAGTGTTTGGCGGAACGGTAGGAACTCTAACAGGTAACACAAAAAAACCTTCGTCTTGCAATTTGTTTGCTATTTCTACCGTTTGTTTATTTTGTCCTATAATTACAGGTATTATTTGAGATTGTCCGTTATCTTTTATATATTCATGAACATGTTTAAACAAAGTATTTAATTTTTGTTCTTTTTCTTTTATTAAATTTATTTTATTTTCTATAAGCCAACTTGTCCACATTACGTTAACCGGAGCAAGTGCCGTTGAAAAAATAAACGAACCTGACTTATTAACAAAATAATCAATATATGTTTTGTTTGCAACACAAAAAGCACCTACGGAAGCAAATGCTTTACCTAATGTTGCAGTTATTATATCAACATCGTTTGAGACATTTACCGTTTCACTGATTCCACATAAATTCTTACCGAATACACCGAAAGCATGTGCTTCATCTATAATTAAAATACAATCATATTTATTTTTAAGTTCAACAAGCTTTTTAATATCTGCAATGTCGCCATCCATACTGAAAACAGATTCCGAAATTATAACTGCCTTTTTATATTTTGTTCTGTGTTTTTGCAAAAGTGTTTCCAAATGTTGATAGTCCAAATGTTTATATCTGTAAAAATCCGTTTGTGAAAGTTTCATTCCTGCAATAATACTTGCATGGTTAAGTTTATCACAAAAAATAACATCCCCTTTTTGAACAAGAGAAGATATTGTTCCTAAATTGCATTGATAACCGGTATTATAAAGTAAACAAGCTTCTTTATTAAAAAGTTTTGCCAAATTATTTTCAAGTTTTGAATATATTGATGATGTGCCTGTTAAAAGACGGGCAGATGCTGAAGAAAATAAAAATTCGTTATTATTTTTATTTGTTTCAATAAATTCTTGAATAATGTCCTTATTTGTACTTAATCCCAAATAATCATTGGAAGATAAATTTATATACTTTTTACCGTTAACAATAATATATTTATCTTCTTTATAAGAAATGTTTGATATTTTTCTTAAACAATCTTCTTGTTTTAATTTAGTAAGTTCTTGTTCGTAAAAATTCATTGTAAAAACACCTCTATACAATTCCTGTCTTTGTAAATGCCTGTTTACAAAGTTCTACAACTTGTTTCATTTCTTTTTCGGTTATTGTAAGCGGAGGATTAAAATACATAACATCACCTAAAGGTCTTAACAAAAGCCCTAATTTTAAAGCTTCTTTATATATTTGATAACCTGTTCTTTTTTTAGAATCTAACGGTTCTTTTGTTCTTTTATTTTTAACAAGTTCTATTGCATTTATTAAACCTATACTTCTTATATCACCCACAAACTTATTTGAAGAAAAAGTTTCCTTTATTAAATTATTAAAAAATACTGCTTTTTTTTGTGCTTTTTCTATAATTTTTTCATCTTTTAAAATATTTAGCACTTCCAAAGCGGCAGCACTTGCAAGCGGGTTACCCGAAAAAGTATGAGAATGGATAAACATTTTTCCTTTGTTGTAGTCGGTATAAAATGCTTTATAAATTTTGTCGTTGGTTAAAGTTAATGCCATAGGCAAATATCCGCCGGTTAAACCTTTACCCACGCACATAATATCCGGTGTTATATTCGCATGATTACATGCAAACATTTTGCCTGTTCGCCCGTAACCGGACGCTATTTCGTCTGCTATCAAATGAATATTATATTTTGTGCATACTTTTCTTAACTTTTTCAAATATTCAGCCGAATATATTCGCATTCCGGCAGAACCTTGTAACATAGGTTCTATTATAAATGCTGCAATATTTTTATGTTCTTTTTCCAAAACTTTTTCGGCATAACAAAAACATTCGGCATCACAGTTTTTTCTTTCTTTTTTAAAAGGACATCTGTAACAATCAGG
>CAJOOL010000058.1 GCA_905236115.1 uncultured Endomicrobiia bacterium | reverse complement strand
TATTCTGTCGGTAATTTCTGTTCCTATTTACAGAGGTTACGTTGACAAAGCAAAGTGGTCAGAAGCTTATGCTTTAAGTGGCTTAATTCTTTCTGCCGAAAAAAGTTACTTCTCAGAATATGGAAACTTTTATAGAGATCCTATACAAGAATATAATAGAAATTATGATGAAATTTTAGGAATAGATATTAGGGGAAATAAATACTTCACGACTTTTAGAATAAATTCTGGTGTCAATCCTAACAATGGTTTTCAAATAATTTTAAATAAAAAGGAAGAATTCGGAGGTGGTGATTTTAGATTTGAACATAGAATATCAAGTGGTACCAGTTTTTTTAATTATAATGCATAAAAAAATAGTGTAAAAAACTAACATGGTCAAAACATTTTTACTTAAAAATTTACTGCAACAAAAATAAATAAAAAATTGGACTGAACATAGCACAGTCCGAAAAAAACGAGCAGAGGAATTTTTCTAAAAATTTTCTTCTGTTCGTTTCCTTTATACAAAGATTTTGAACTTCATTTTTAATTTTATATTATATATAACACCCGATAAAAATATAGTTAAGGAAATGCTGATTAATTCTGAATGAGCAAGATCTTAAGAAAAATTAAAAGAACCGTATCTTTCAACAATCAGTTTTATTAAGTTGGTGGTGGATTTGCCCTCAACAAGAGGATAGCGGTAAACTTCTTTTACGAACTCTCTTCCGACAATATCTTCTATTTTATAGTCGCCGCCTTTAACCAAAACATCAGGTTTTAATTTGCTTAACAGTTCGTAAGGCGTCGGCTCGCTAAATACGGTAACATAGTCTATACAGCTTAATGCGGCAAGAAGTTTTGTTCTGTCTTCCTGCCCGACAAGCGGTCTTTTAGGACCTTTCAACCCCGCCAAAGAACTGTCGGAATTTATGGCAACGATTAAAACATCACCTAAAGTTTTGGCTTTCTGAAACAGGCTTACATGCCCGATATGAAGCAAATCAAAACAGCCGTTGGTGAAAACAATTTTTTTGTTTTCTTTTTTTAGCTGATTAACCGCTTTTATTATTTCTTCGGTTGATAATATTTTATTTAAATCATTCATGGTTTACAACTTATAGTTTTCGGTATTTTTATAACATAGATCCCCGACAGAAACACTCGGGGATGACACCGCAGAGCGGTTTAGGCAAAAATTTTCTCTTCTACCATCTTTGCCAGTATATGAAACAACAATATATGGCATTCCTGTATTCTTCCCGTAACTTTTGACGGAGCTCTGTAGCACATATCGGACAAAAGTTTCAGCTGTCCGCCGTCTTCGCCGGTGAAGCCTATAACAAACAACCCCATTTCTTTGGCTTTTTCAACAGCCTTTATAACGTTTTCGGAATTGCCGGAAGTGGTAATTGCCATAACAATATCGCCTTTGTTTGCAAAGGCCTCTATCTGTCTGGAAAAAACATATTCATAGCCGAAATCGTTTCCTATAGCAGTAAGGGAAGAAATATTTTCCGTCAAGGCTATTGCGGGAAGAGCATTTCTGTTTTTTTCAAACCTGCATACAAGTTCCGCAGCAAAATGCAGTGCATCGCACGCCGAACCGCCGTTGCCGAAAATTATTGTTTTTTTACCGTTTTGGTAAGCTTCATTTATTTTGTTTGCTATGGACTGAATGTATACCAGCTGTCCTTCGTCCAACATCTTTTTCTTGGTATCAATGCTTTGCTGAATTAAAGATACTATTGTTTCTTTCATATTTTTGTTCCAACCCCTTTTTTTCTAATCTTCTAATCTTCCAATCCTCCGCCGTTCGCCGTTGTCGTTCTCAACTCTTCAACTTTACTTGTTAAACACATACTTCGGCAGAAAGTCCGTGCAAATATCGCCTCTGTGGAAATATTCGTTGCCCATAATTCTGGCATGCAAAGACGATGTGTTTTTAATATTTTCAATAATCACTTCTTTTAAAGCTCTGGACATTTTTGATATGGTCTCTTCTCTGGTCGGTGCATAAGCAATAACTTTTGCTATCAAACTGTCGTAAAAAGGCGGTATCGTATAACCGGAATACACGTGAGTGTCTACCCTTATCCCCGGACCGCCCGGCAGATAAAGTTTGCCTATTTTTCCCGGAGACGGTATAAAATCTTTGTCCGGATCTTCGGCATTGATTCTGCATTCTATTGCGTGGTTTCTTATTTTTATGTCGGAAGAATCAAAAGACAGCCTTTCGCCTGCTGCAAGCCTGATTTGCTCTTTTACCAAATCTATCCCGGTAACAATCTCCGTTATCGGGTGTTCTACCTGAATTCTGGTATTCATTTCCATAAAATAGAAATTCATATGTTTGTCCACCAGAAATTCCACCGTTCCTACGGTGATATAGCCTACGGCTTCAGCGGCACTTTGAGCGGCCTTTCCCATTTTTTTTCTTAATGCTTCCGTGATAAAAGGAGACGGGCTTTCTTCCACCAGTTTTTGATGGCGTCTCTGTATGGAACAGTCTCTTTCGGGAAGATAAACTACTTTACCTTTTACATCGCCCAAAATCTGAAATTCTATGTGGTGCGGTTCTTCAATATATTTTTCCATGTAAACATCGGGATTGCCGAAGTTCGCCTTTGCTTCGGTCTGAGCCATAATAATGGAATTTTTTAAAGCCTCTTCGCTTACCACCACCCTCATACCTTTACCGCCGCCGCCGGCAGTGGCTTTGATAATTATCGGGTAGCCTATTTTATCGGCAAGTTTAAAAATGTTTGGATCGTCTGCCGACACAGGCCCGTCGGAACCGGGAACTACAGGAACTTTTGATTTTATCATCAGCTGTCTGGCGGCAATCTTATCGCCCATTCTTTCTATGGAACTTTTTCTCGGTCCGATAAAAGATATTCCGCAGCTTTCGCAGACTTCCGCAAAATACGTATTTTCCGAAAGAAACCCGTAGCCCGGATGTATTGCATCGGCACCGGTAATTTCCGCCGCAGAGATTATGCTGGGAATATTAAGATAACTTTCGCTTGCAGAAGCAGGCCCTACGCAGATGGATTCATCCGCCATACTTACGTGCATGGATTCTTTATCCGGTTCGGAATGAATGGCAACCGTTTTTATGCCGAGCTCTCTTGCTGCTCTTATCACTCTGCAGGCAATCTCGCCTCTGTTTGCAACCAATATTTTTTTAAACATTTTTTATAATCTCCCGCTTATTGTTCGGCAGTATCAACCAAAAATAATTCCTGCCCGTATTCAACGGACTGGCCGTTCGTTACGGAAATTTTCACTATTTTGCCTTTGGTGGTGGCAATGACGTCTTTAATTATTTTCATAGCTTCAATAGTGCCTATTTTCTGGCCTGCATCAATGCGGCTGCCCTCTACTACAAAAGGCGGCCTGTCGTGTGCAGGTGCATTATAAAATGTTCCCACCATGGTAGACTTTATCGGAACTATAGTGTTTTTTACTTCAACGGTTTCTTTTTTTTGAGTTTCTATTTTTTTTGTAACTTCACTCTTCTTTATATATACGGAAGTCTCACCGGATTCGTATTCCACTTCTTCTATATCGGTATCTCTTATGGATTGTAAAAATTTTTTAATTTCGTTATTGTTCATAGCACCTCGGAAACTTCAATAATATTACTGTGAAATTCTTTCTACGTATTCGCCGGTTCTGGTATCCACTTTAATTCTGTCGCCGACCTTAATAAATAAGGGAACTTTTATTTCCGCACCGGTTTCTATCTTTGCAAATTTCGTTAAGTTCGTAACGGAGTCGCCTTTTATTCCCGGTTCGGCTTCAATAATGGACATTTCCACAATCAAGGGCATATCAATACCGATTAATTCTTCTTCCAAATATATGGCATCAATTTCTTGATTTTCTTTCAAAAATTTTTCTTTGCCGTCCAGCTTTTCTACAGGTACTTCTATCTGTTCGTATGTATTCATATCCATAAAATTATATTTGTCGCCGTCTGCATACAGAAACTGTTTTTTACGTCTTGTTACGGATAACTCTTCAAATCTTTCGCCGGATTTAAACGTTCTGTCTATTGTTCCGCCTTTTTTTACGTGTCTGAGTTTTACTCTCATAACGGCTCCGCCTTTACCGGGTTTGTGGTTCTGAAACCACGTTATCTGGTAAGGCTCGTTATCAACCAAAATTACAAGTCCGTTTCTAAAATCTGCCGTAGAAATCATCTTTTTATCTCCTGTGTTTTTTTGTTTTGAAACAAGTATCGGTAATTTTATCTAAAAAGTTCATTTGTTGTCAAGAAAAAATTGTATGGATTTGTTTTATTTCTTTACTTCAGCGGTTTTATTTTGTAAAATTTCCGGCAGGGTTAAAAAATATTTCGGGGTGATATTATGATTAAATCCGTATACATAAATAAAGGTTCCTGCAGATACGAGGGCAATATTGAAAAAATCAATAAAATATACAACGAAAATCCGTCTTTGCTGTGGGTGGATATTACTCTTGAAAAAGGCGATTTGTCTACGGATGAAATAGCTCTTCTGACCGATACTTTTAAGTTTCACGAACTTTCCGTAGAAGACTGTCTGTTCCCTCTTTACAATCCGAAAGTTGAAGAGTTTGATAATTATCTTTTCGTAAATACACACGGCATCAGACTGAAGAATTTAAATATGGCGGAGTTTGACGAGTCAATGTATGAATTGGATATTTTTCTTACACAGAATTTAATCGTTACGGCACATACCGACGAGCTGGAATTTTTGGAAACGCTTATGCATAAAGCTATGCTTAAGCCTCAAATAGAGCTGAAAAATATGGAAACGGTTCTGTATAAAATTCTTTCCAAAGTGGTAGCCAATCTTGAAAATACCATGGATAAAATCAGCGACAAAATAGACCTGATAGAAGATAAAGTTCTTGAAGATCCCAACCCGGAACTTATGGAAGAAATTTTGGATTTGAAGAAAGTGCTTCTTTCCATGAGAAAAATTTCCGACCCGCAGAAAAACGTATACGCATTTTTTTCCAGAGAAAACAACGAATATATAAAGGAATCTTATTCCGCTTATTTCAGAGATATTACCGACCAGCTTAACAGCCTGAACAAAACCATAAATTACAATTCCCAAATGATAAGTTCGCTGATTGCAATTTATATGTCGTCCATAACTATAAAATTAAACGAGACGATGAAATTTTTAAGTGTAATAGCGACGATATTTCTGCCGGTGCTTATTGTGGCAAGCTATTACGGTATGAATGTTGCTTTTCCGGAAATAAAAATTTTCGGCGATACGGGAACGTGGTTCTTTGCAATATTTTTGATACTTGCGGCTACGCTGGGAATAGTTTTTTATATGAAGAAGAAAGACTGGTTCTAGCTTCGGGCTCCCTGCTTTGCCAGACTGTCGGCAATATCGTTTTTCTTGTTTCCGGTATGGCTGTCAATTTTCCGCCACAAAATTTCCGTTTTTGTTGCAGCAATAACTTCCACATAATCAACGGCTAAAGAACTTTTCGGTTCCCATTTTCCTGTTGCAAAATATTCTATTCCGAGGTAATCATAATTTATGCGGATTTTTTTTATGTTGTTTTCTTCACACCACTTAATCACCTGCATTACGGAATAAATTTCTCCGCCGAATTGTCTGGTGGAAGTGTCTTCCAAACTCCCGCAGAACTCTTTTATATTTTTATCTCCCAGAAATATCACAGCACCGTAGCCGGTTTTTCCGTCTATAAAAGAGCCGTCAACAAAAACTTCATAAATTCCGGAATCTTCTTTAAAAGTTTCAAAGCCGTTGGCCTCATCCCAGCATTTATTTATAATGTCGGTTGAAGTTGCGTCTTTAATATCTTTTGTTGATAAAGAATAAGTTTTTTTGGTGGGTTTGTAATAAAGGCTTAATGTTCCGATATTTTGCCGTGTGTCTGAGACGGTAACGGGCATTTGCAGAAGATAATCTCTGAAATTTTTATCGCATACATTTGTGTTAAGGCCGTTTTCGTTTAATATTTTTATAAATTTATTTGCAAAATCCGTTAATTCTTTTTTATACAGAGGCATTTGAAAACTCCTTGGGTTCGGCGTTTTTTTTTGAGGAAATAAAAAAACGGAGAGGGAGGGATTCGAACCCTCGGTACAGGCTTTCACCTGTACACCGGTTTAGCAAACCGGCGCACTAGACCAGCTATGCGACCTCTCCAAACTACATTTTATATTATACCATAATTTATTTTTTCCTGCAAGTTTTTTAAGAAATGCTGATTAATTACGCTATTACTTTCTTAAATTCTTTTAATGCATTTATAAGGTGTGTTTGTTTTTCTTTGGAAAGTTCCGGAAACAGATATTCTATTTTATCCTTAAAATTTTTCAATTGAGCTTTATCTTTATTTTCAATAAATAAACTCAAAAAAGGAACATCAAACACATTTGAAAATTTTATAATCATTTCCAAACTCGGTCTGCTGACATTCCTTTCTATTCGGTTTAAAAATTTGTAATGTATCCCTGCTTTTTCCGCAAGCTCTTCCTGCGTTAAATTTAATCTTTTTCTTTCTTCTCTGATTCTTTTAGCTATAACGGCATAAACTTCTTTTTCTTTAATCATACAATTTTTCTCCGGTAAATTATATATTTTTTCAATTTCTCAAATAAAATGAAACAATTTATAAAGGTCTGTTATGGAACTTTAAAAGTTGACAAAATAAAAAATATCGGCTATAATTATAAAAAATCTTATCGTTCGTCTGTCATCCCCGAATGTCGTTGTCGGGGATCTCGCAGTTGATATTAAGGAAACACTGATTAATTATGAATGAGCAAAGCCCGAAGCAGATTTTGCCTATAAAGAGGCGGTTGAACCGCT
>CAJOOL010000057.1 GCA_905236115.1 uncultured Endomicrobiia bacterium | reverse complement strand
TTTTTTGCAGTATCTTTGGTGTTTGTGGTTAAGTCGTTTACGAGTATGTTGATTAAATAATTGTTCATTTATAGCGAAAAAACGGCAAATTTTGGGATACAGCAGGTAGGAAACGCTGAATAATTCTGAACGGAAACCGCAAGGCTTTTTGCCTCTAAATTCGTTGGAGTTTCTCGAGATAAGTTACCAACTATCCCTGCGAAGTTCCGCCTCTTTATAGGCAAAATCTGCTTCGGGCTTTGCTCATTCATAATTAATCAGTGTTTCCTAAATTTCTTAACCAACGGATAAAAAATGAAAACAATAAGCATAGCGGCCAGCTGTTATAACGAAGCATTAAATCTTGACGAATTGTACAAAAGACTGACGAAACAATTTGAAAAATTTAAAGATAAATATGAGTTTGAATGTATTCTTGTTGATAACGGTTCTACCGATGATACCGAAAAAAAACTGCGTGAAATAGCGTCAAAAGATAAACGATTTAAAATCATAATAAACTCCAGAAACTTCGGACATATTCGTTCGCCTTTCAATGCCGTAAGGGCAGCCTCGGGCGATGCCGTAATAAGTATGGTTTCGGATTTGCAGGACCCGCCGGAACTGATAAGCGAACTTATAGAAAAATGGGAGCAGGGAAACCAAGTTGTTCTTCTGCAAAAAAGCGTAAGCGAAGAAAGTTTTATAATGTTTAAGCTGAGAAGTTTATACTATAAAGTATTGTCAAAAATTTCGGATAAAGGCGTGGAACTTGCACAGAACTGCACAGGTTCGGGACTGATAGATAAATGCGTTGTTGACGTGTTGAAAAATATTGATGACCCATATCCGTATTACAGAGGACTGATTTGTGAAGTAGGTTTTAAAAGAGCTTATGTTCGCTTCAGTCAGCCTGTAAGAAAAAGAGGAATTTCCGCAAATAATTTTTACACTTTATACGATATGGGTATGACAGGCCTTGTGAAAAATTCCAAAATGCCTTTGCGTATTATGGCAATTATGGGTTTTATTATGTCGGTGATTACGTTCGGTCTTTCAATAATATATTTGATATGGAAACTTCTCAACTGGTATACGTTTTCAATAGGTATTTCGCCTATAATTATAAGTATCACGTTTTTAGGTTCCGTTCAGCTTTTCTGTCTCGGGCTTTTGGGCGAATATATCGCCGCTATCTATACAAGAATTGATAAGAAACCTTTAGTGGTGGAAAAAGAAAGAATTAATTTTTAAAGTTTCGTTATTTTCCCGCGGTTTTCATTAAAAACATTGTTATGTTGTTGAAGCCGTCGGTAATTATCAGTATTCCCACGCCTGCCAACAATATCCCGGAAAAAACTTCTATCGTTTTATAATGTTTTTTTACGGAATTGAAAACCGATAAAAATTTATTTATAAACAACGCCGTTAGAATGAACGGTATTCCCAAGCCAAGCGAATAAAAAACTAAAAGCACTGCTCCCTGATTGACTGTTTCCTGTGTGGAAGCAAGTATCAATATTGAAGATAAAATCGGCCCCACGCACGGCGTCCAGCCCAGAGCAAATGCACAGCCGATAAAAAAAACGGTAAAGTAATTTGTTTTTTTCCCCGTTAAATTTAAATAAGAAAATTGTTTGTAAAGAAAAGGAATTTTAAAAATACCCGTCAAATGCAGACCGAAAATAATTACAATTATTCCGCCTGCCCATTTTAAAATATTTATGTTATCCAAAAATAAAGAACCTATATAAGTTGCCGAAATTCCCAAAAGAACAAATACAGTCGTAAATCCTAAAACGAAAATTAAAGATGATAAAAAAATTTTAAAATGGCTGCCGTTATTTTCATAAGTCAGTTGTTTTATAAAAGGTTGATTGTTTTTTTCTTTTGTATCAATTGTTTCTTTTGCGGGTGCGGGCGTACCGGTGTGTTTTATTGATATACCCGTAATAAAAGTAATGTATGCAGGTATCAGCGGCAGCACGCACGGACTGATAAAAGTTAAAATACCTGCAGCAAAACTCGCAGCTATCGGGAAATTTCCTAAACTCTGCATAAAATTTTTTCCTTTTTTTCCTAAATTATATAATTTATGCAAGAATGTTTTCAATAACAGCCGACACGGATACTTTTCTGTCTTTGTTGATATTTGCTATAATATAAGTATGGAAAATTTTAAATCGGAATTACTTCTTCCGGCAGGTTCGTTAACAAAGCTGAAGACCGCACTGCTTTACGGAGCCGATGCCGTCTATTCAGGAACGCCCGATCTGTCTTTAAGAGCGAGGTCGTCTTTTCCTTTGGAAGAGTTAAAAACCGGGATAGAACTTGTCCATAATAAAAATAAAAAAATTTATCTTACGTTGAATTTATTTTCTCATAATAAAGATGCAGAAAAACTTTCGGCTTTCACCGGCACAATAAAAAATTTAAACCCCGACGGAATAATTATTTCAGACCCGGGCGTTTTTCAATTCGTCCGCGAAAGAATACCGAAACTTCCGATACATATTTCCACGCAGGCAAATGTTTCTTCTTATCTTACCGTGAACTTTTGGAAAAATTTAGGTGCTGCACAATGCGTCCTTTCCAGAGAAACAAGTTTTAAAGAAATCAAAGAAATAAAACAAAAATGCCCGAATATAAAAATAGAAATGTTTATCCACGGAGCAATGTGTATCAGCTATTCGGGAAGATGTTTAATATCCGCATTTACCGCTGCACGCAGTGCCAACCGTGGAGCATGTGCTCATTCGTGCAGATGGAAATATAAAATGTATCTGGAAGAAGAACAGCGGCAAGGCCGGTTTTTCCCGATAGAAGAAGATGACAGAGGAACATATTTTTTCAATTCAAAAGATTTATGTTTGATGCCGAAACTTAATGAAATTTTGGATGCAAAAATAGATTCTTTAAAAATTGAAGGCCGCAATAAAAGCGAATATTATGTTGCTCAGACAGCAAGAATTTACAGAAAAGCAATAGACGATTATTATCAAAATCCGCAAGACTGGAAATATGAAAAATATATGGCCGAGATTGAAACTCTGCAGAACAGAAGATACACTTTAGGTTTTTTTAACGGAATGCCCGACGATACCGCACAGGATTATCTGGATACTTCCAGTAGAAGCAGTTATAGAAACTGCGGATATGTAAGAGAAGTAAAAGGGAGTATTTTAACGTTGGAAATAAGACATAAAATTTCTAAAGGCGACGAGATAGAGCTGCTTTCTCCTGACAGGTTTGAACCGTATAAAATAAAAATTGATGATATAAAAATTTCAGGAACCAAAAAAATTGTCGCATCGGTTTCGCCCGGACAGCCGAATATGGCTGTTGACATTGAGGTGCCTGCAAAAGATATAAAACTGTTTCCCGTCTACACGGTAGCCAGAAAGAAAGCCGATTGAAGTTAAGGAAATTTTGTTGAAAAACTATGTTCTATTGACAAAAAAAAATTTTTTTGCTAAAATCTCTGCCGTTGTTTGAGAGATTTATATAAAGAGTTCTTTTAGAAGTTGAATTTTTGTTGATTAATAAAAAGTTTAAGACAGCAAGGGTCTGAAAAAAGGCTTAATAATAAGTATCACCTTGCCGAGACTGAGCGTAAAATTTTTTGTTTGCTTCTCATTCTCGTGAGAGGCTTTTTTTATTTACCGAAAACAGCTCAGCTTTTCAGCTAAGAAAAACAAAGTTTTTTGTTCTCAGCTGAGGACACGAAGTGTCCGGCTCGGCCAATAAATAAGTAAAGTAAAAAGAACTAAGTTTTGCAATATAAAATAAAAATAAATATATGTTGGGGTAAAAAGATGCCAAATTTAAAAAATCAGAATGATGTAAAAAATCTTACTGAAAAATTTAAAGCAATGAAAGGTATGATAATGACCGAATATCATGGTCTTTCCGTTGCTCAAATCTCTGATTTAAGAAATCAGTTGAGAAAATGCGGATGCGAATATTTGGTTGTTAAAAATACTTTAGGTAAAATAGCTCTTAAAGAAATCGGTTTAAGCGATGCCGATAAATATTTTGAAGGACCTACTGCAATCGTTGTAGAGGCAGACGATCCTGTGTCTCCGGCAAAGATAGTTTCCGAGTTTGCGAAGAAAAACGAAAAGTTTGTTGTAAAAGCGGGTTTGCTTGACGGTAAAGTAATAGAAGTTGAAAAAATCAACGCTTTGGCTTCTCTTCCTACGAAAGAAGTTCTTATTGCCAAGATGCTTGGCAGCTTGAATGCTCCTGCATCCAATTTCGTCGGCGTACTTACGGCAGTTACAAGAAACTTCGTATGTGTGCTTAATGCAATAAAAGAACAGAAAGAGAAAGCCGCATAAAATTGCCGAAAATTGCCGAAGGCAATTTTGGCTGATAAGCTGATAAGTTTAAAACGACAACAACAATGTCGTCATTGCGAGGAATAAATACGAAGTATTTATGACGAAGCAATCTTGCACACGAAGTGTCCGACTCAGCTAAGAAGCAGTAAAGTAAAAAATTTAGGTTAAGACCTATAAATAAAATAAAAATAAATAAATAAAAATGGGGGAGTAGTAAAATGGCATTAACAAAAGATCAATTGATTGAAGAAATTTCTGCAATGAGCGTGTTGGAAATGGCAGAATTGGTAAAAGCTTTGGAAGAAAAGTTTGGCGTTTCCGCAGCAGCTCCGGTAGCAGTAGCAGCAGCTCCTGCAGCAGGTGCGGCAGCAGCAGGTGCAGCAGAAGAAAAAACCGAATTTAACGTTGTTTTGACGGCAGCAGGTGCAAACAAAATATCCGTTATTAAGGTTGTAAGAGAAATTACCGGCTTGGGCTTGAAAGAAGCTAAGGACTTAGTTGACGGTGCACCTAAGACCGTAAAAGAAAATGTTGCAAAAGCAGATGCTGAAGAAATGAAGAAAAAATTGACCGAGGCAGGTGCAACCGTAGAATTAAAGTAATTTTTTAACCGATTGCTTAAAGATTCGACGGCAGTAATATTGTAAATATTGTTAAATCAATATAAAAACTTGACAAAAGATAACATTAAGTATATAATAGTTACTTAATTTTATCTTTTTGTCAAGGTTTATTAAATGTAGTTCGTTGATATAAAAAAGATAAAAAATATAATATAATGGATCTATAGCCAATGAAACAAGTTAATTTCGGTAAAATAAAATCACCAATTGATCCGCCTTTACTGCTTGGTATGCAGAAGAATTCGTTTGCGGAATTTTTGCAAGCGGAGGTAGACCCCGATAAGAGAAAAGCTCAAGGTCTTGAAGGTGCGTTTAAAGATGTTTTCCCTATTAAAAATTCTGACGAAAGTTTGGAAGTTCAGTATCTTTCTTATTCTTTCGGCAGTCCTAAATATTCCGTTGCAGAATGTATTGCAAGGGATGAGACTTACGCTGCCCCTTTAAAAATAAAGTTAAGACTTGTTCAGAAGAAAGAGGACGGAAGAGAAAAAGAAATTTCCGAGCAGGAAGTTTATTTCGGCGATATTCCTTTAATGACGGACACCGCTACGTTCATTATTAACGGTGCAGAGAGAGTTGTTGTCAGTCAGATACACCGTTCTCCCGGAGTAATATTTGAAGAGGACGAAGAGAAAAAGGTTACCATTTTCGGTAAACCGTTGTATTTTGCAAGAATAATACCTTACAGAGGAGCTTGGGTTGAGTTTGAATTCGACCAGAACGGTCTTCTGTATGTAAGAATAGACAGAAAAAGAAAAATTTTGGCTACAACGCTTTTAAGAGCTATCGGTTATGAAAACGATAACGATATATTAGACCTTTTTAAAGAAACAAAAGAAGTTTCTTTGGAAGATTCTTCAACGACAATATCCAATGAATGTATTGCCGATGATATATTTGACAAGGCTACCGGTGAAGTGCTGGTTGATGCCGGCAGGGATTTAAACGATGCCGTTGTTGAAAAATTAAAATCAAAAGGTTTTAAGACCGTAACGGTTTTGAAAGATGCTACCATTCTTTTAACATTGAAAAAAGATCCCATAAAAACACAGAAAGAAGCCGTAAACCATATATATAAAGTTTTAAAAACACAGGAATTTATCGTGCAGGAAAGAGCACAAGGGTTCCTTGACGAACTTTTGTTTAAATCCGTAAGAAGATATGATTTTACAACTATCGGAAGATATAAAATTTTAAAGAAACTTGCTCCTATTTATGACTATTACAAGAGAGTTACGGAGGGGTATCCCAAAGAATTAAAGTTTATTGTTCCTGCAGAAAACAAGAGAACCATTGCAAAAGAAGATATTATCGCAACAATTAAGTATCTTCTTATGATTTATAACGGTGAAACGGAATTTGAAGAAAACGGCAAGAAAATAAGACTCGGTCTTGATGATATAGACCATTTGGGCAACAGAAGAGTTCGTTCCGTCGGTGAATTGCTTGAAAATCAGGTAAGAATCGGTCTTGTTCAGATGGCAAGGTTGGTTAAAGAGTATATGAACAGCCAGGATAAGACGGCTATTACGCCTCGTTCGCTTATCAATATTACTCCTTTTACCGCACAGATAAGAAAATTCTTCGGAACATCTCAGTTGTCACAGTTTATGGATCAAATCAATCCTTTATCCGAGCTTACTCATAAGAGAAGACTTTCGGCATTAGGTCCCGGAGGTTTGAACAGAAAGAGGGCAGGTTTTGAGGTTAGAGATGTTCATTACACGCATTACGGTCGTGTATGTCCTATTGAAACGCCTGAAGGTCCGAACATCGGTTTGATAACTTCGTTATCGGCCTATGCAAGGGTAAATAAATACGGTTTGATTGAAACGCCTTACAAGAAAGTTGAAAACGGCAAAACGACCGATGAAATTGAATATATGACCGCCGATGCGGAAGATGATTTGTTTGTTGCTCAGGCGAATACTCCCATTGACGAGAACGGTAATTTCCTTACGGATTTGGCACAGGGAAGACATTTAAACGATTTCTTGTTTAAGTCTCCCGATAAAGTAGATTATATGGATATTTCACCTATGCAGGTGGTTTCCGTTTCAGCAGGTCTTATTCCTTTCTTGGAACATGACGATGCAAACAGAGCTTTGATGGGCTGTAACATGCAGAGACAGGGTGTTCCTTTGCTCGCTGCCGAACAGCCTTTGGTTTGCACGGGTATGGAAGATAAAGTTGCCAGAGATTCCGGCGTTTGTGTAGTGTCAAAAATAGACGGTGAAGTGGTTTCCGTTTCTGCCGACGAGATAATCGTTTGGAACGAAAAAACCGGTGCCGAAGTTCATGTATTGAGCAAATATTTAAGATCCAACCAGGATACATGCATAAATCATATCCCTGTTGTTAAAGTGGGCGATAAGGTTAAAAAAGGCGATATAATTGCTGACGGACAGGCCACCAAGAACGGTCAGTTGTCTCTCGGACAAAATTTATTAATTGCATTTATGCCTTGGAACGGTTATAACTTCGAAGATGCTATTCTGTTGTCCGAAAAACTTGTTCAAGATGACAGATTTACTTCTATTCATATAAGAGAGTTTGAAACCGAAGCCAGAGAAACAAAAGGCAGACCGGAAGAAATAACAAAGGATATTCCAAACGTAGGTGCCGAAGATTTATTAAACCTTGATGAAAACGGTGTAATAAGAGTAGGTGCTGCGGTTCAAAGAGGGGATATTCTTGTAGGTAAAACGGCTCCTAAAGGCGAGCAGCAGACGACTCCGGAAGAAAGACTTTTAAGAGTTCTTTTCGGTAAAAAAGCCGAAGACGTGCAGGATGTTTCTTTAAGAGTTGATCCGGGAACGGCAGGAAAAATTCTTGGCGTAAGAACTTTCGTCAGAAGAGAGAAACTTACCGAAAAAGAAATAAAGAAAAAACAGGAAGAAATTTCTTCCACATATAAAGCTGCAAAAGCTAAACTTGATAAAGAAAAGAAAGCTCTTCTTGAAACGTTGAAAAATAAAGCAGAAATAGCCAAAATGGAAGCTTTATACGAGACGAAAGAAGATATTTTAAGACAGAATTACGAAAAGGAAAGAGAGTTGTTTAAGAAAGGCGACGAACTTCCCGTATCGGTAAATAAAATAGTTAAAGTTTACATCGCCGCAAAGTTAAAAGTGCAGGTAGGTGATAAACTTGCAGGAAGACACGGAAATAAAGGTATCGTTTCCAAAATTCTTCCCGTTGAAGATATGCCCAGACTCCCGGACGGAACACCGGTAGATTGTGTTCTTTCGCCTTTGGCTATTCCGTCTCGTATGAACGTTGGACAGCTTTTGGAGTCTATGCTCGGATGGGCAGGCAAAGTATTGGATACGCAGATGGTTACGCCCGTGTTTGACGGTGCAAGCGAAGAGCAGGTAAAGGAGCAAATCAGAAAAGCTAAAGATTTACTTGTTTCCCGTAAAACCGAAGAGTTTAAACAGAGAGGTTTCAGCGGTAAGGAGCTGGAAGACGCCATAGAAGATTACAAACTCCGCTATTTGCCTACCGACGACTGCCAGATTACATTATATGACGGCAGAACAGGCGAACCTTTTATGGAAAAAATTACCATCGGTGTTATGTATATGTTGAAACTTAATCATTTGGTTGAAGATAAAATGCATGCAAGATCCACCGGTCCTTATTCCTTAATCACCAGACAGCCTTTGGGCGGTAAAGCTCAGTTCGGAGGTCAGAGATTCGGGGAAATGGAAGTTTGGGCTATACAGGCTTACGGTGCGGCTCATGTTCTGCAGGAGTTTTTAACGGTTAAGTCCGATGATGTTGACGGAAGAGTAAAAATGTATGACTCCATAATTAAGGGTGAAGCTGTTTCCGAGCCGGGTATTCCGGAATCGTTTAAAGTTTTAATAAACGAACTCAGAGCGTTAGGTTTGAATGTCGGCTTGTTAAAAGATAACGAACTTTCTTTACAGCAGGAAGAGCAACCGGCGGCTCCGGCGGAATAAGTAAGCAAATAAACAGTAAAAATATATATGGAAGGGCAACTATAAATGAGTACAAAAAATTCAAGAAATGCAAAGAAAAAACCAATTAACCTTAATTTTACGGATTTTGATGCCGTAAAACTTACGGTTGCAAGCCCCGAAGATATCAGATCTTGGTCTTACGGTGAAGTTAAAAAACCCGAAACCATAAATTACAGAACTTTCAAACCGGAAAGAGACGGTCTGTTCTGTGATTGTATTTTCGGTCCTACCAAAGACTGGGAATGTCATTGCGGAAAATATAAATATATTAAACATAAAGGCATTATCTGCGACAGGTGCGGTGTGGAAGTTACCGAATCCAAAGTAAGAAGAGAAAGATTCGGCCACATAGATTTGGCCGTTCCGGTTGCACATCCGTGGTTTTTAAAGAAGCCCCCCTCAAAAATCGGTATTCTTTTAAATATGAAAATTTCCGATTTGGAAAAGGTTATTTATTATACCAAGTATGTTGTAACTAATGCTTTAAAAGACTCTTCCGATATAGTTCCTTTTCTTCATAAAGGTTCTTTGTTGAAAGAAGAAGAATATAATCTGTTCCAATACGGTATGAAAAGTGCCGTCGTCAGAGAAGAGCTGAGAAACGTTTTTGACGGTATTATTGCCGAAGATTTGGAACTTGATAATTCCGATGAGAAGGTTCTCAAAAAACAGCTTGAAAAAATGGTTAAAACCATGTCTGACTACAGCGGCGAAAAGAAAGCCGATGTTGTAAAAAAGATTGCCGATAATATTACCAATGGTATAAAATATTATAAATGTTATTTCAAGCCTCATGCCATATATTTCTACGATATTGAAGATGATAAGAAAGACGGTCTCAAAAAAATCATTTCCGATGCGTTCGGTAAATCAACGGATGTTTCAGTTTCCGAGCCGGACAGAAAGATAAGAATAGAGTTTTTTGATATAGAAAAGGAAAAAATTTTTAATGAATTAAGAGAAAATCCGGAAGGTTTGCAGGCTTTTGAGGGGAAATTAAGAGTAGAAATTTTCAGAATGGAGCTTCCTATTTTGAAAACTTTCTGCAAACCGGAAACGCCTATCCTTTTGGAAGAAGCCGATGTTAAGAAGTTTAAAAACGGTTTCGGCGATGCTTTGAAAGTTGATATAGGTGCATCCGCCATCAGAAAACTTTTACAGGAAATAGATTTAGATAAAGAACAGAAAGAAATTCAGAAAGAAATAGCGGAATGTTCTTCCGATATGGAAAGAGCAAGAATTATCAGAAAGCTCAGAGTTATTGAGGGTTTCAAAAATTCCAACACAAGACCCGAGTGGATGATACTTACGGTTCTTCCCGTAATTCCTCCCGATTTAAGACCTTTGGTTGCTCTTGAGGGCGGAAGATTTGCCGCATCCGACTTGAACGATTTATACAGAAGAATTATCAACAGAAACAACAGATTAAGACATATAGAACAGTTAAAAGCTCCTGCAGTTATGATAAATAACGAAAAGAGACTTTTGCAGGAAGCAGTAGACGCTTTAATTGATAACGATTCTCTTTCCAGACCTGTTACCGGTGCCGGAAACAGAGTATTGAAATCTCTTTCCGATACATTGAAAGGTAAACAGGGACGTTTCAGACAGAATCTGCTCGGTAAAAGAGTTGATTATTCCGGCAGAAGTGTTATCGTTGTAGGTCCTTCTTTGAAGCTCAATCAGTGCGGTATTCCTAAGGAAATGGCACTTGAACTTTTCAAACCGTTCATTATCAGAGAGCTTATTAAACAAGAGGGTACCACGCTTAAAGCCGCAAGAAGAATTCTTGAAAGAGGCGATGTGAGAGTTTGGGGAATTTTGGAAAAAGTTACCAAGAGTCACCCCGTTCTTTTAAACAGAGCTCCTACGCTTCACAGATTAGGTATTCAGGCTTTTGAACCTATCCTTGTAGAAGGTAAATCAATACAATTACATCCTTTAACATGTACCGCATTCAATGCCGACTTTGACGGTGACCAGATGGCCGTTCACGTTCCTATTTCTATAGAAGCTCAGCTTGAAGCTAAAATGTTAATGATGACCACCAAGAATATTTTGTCTCCGTCTTCGGGTAAACCTATTACCGTTCCGGGGCAGGATATTGTTTTGGGCAGCTGCTTTATAACGAAAGAAAAGAAAGGTGTTCTCGGCGAGGGAAGCATTTTCTCCGGAGTTTCCGAAGTTATCAGTGCTTACCAGCAGAAAGAAGTTGACCTGCAGGCAAGAATAAAAGTAGCGGGTATTACCACTTTAAGAGACCCTAACCTTAAAGACGAAGAACAGAAAGATTTGTCCAAATGGAAAAATGACGAAAAAAAAGGCATAATCAACTATACCACCGTCGGAAGAGTTATTTTTAATGAACACTTGCCGAAAGGCGAGGGAAAGAAAGAGGGTGAGGCGGGTTATTATGCTTTAGGTTATAAAAATAAAGCATTGGGCAAGAAAGATTTAGTTGCTATTATTGACGAATGTTTCAACAAGCTCGGCCAATACAAAACCGTTATTCTTCTTGACGAAATTAAAAACTTAGGTTACAAATATGCAACGCTCGCAGGCGTATCTATTTCAATTGATGCCATGAAAGTTCCGCCCGAAAAAGATAAAATGGTTACGGAAGCAAAACAGCAAATTAAAGAGATAGAAAAGCAGGCAAAGCTCGGTTTGATTACCGAAAGTGAAAGATACAATAAGATTATTGATATTTGGACGAAAGTTACCGATAACGTTGCAGATATAATGTTTGACGAAATGAAGAAAGACGAGGGCGAAGTTTATCAGCCCAACAAAAACAGATTTAATTCCGTTTATATGATGGCGGACTCGGGAGCAAGAGGTTCCAGACAGCAGGTAAGGCAGCTGGCAGGTATGAGAGGTCTTATGGCAAAACCTCAGAAGAAGCTCTCCGGAGGCGTCGGTGAAATTATTGAAACGCCTATTATC
>CAJOOL010000056.1 GCA_905236115.1 uncultured Endomicrobiia bacterium | reverse complement strand
TTCCTGCCAGCTTAAACCTTTCTTTGTAATTTTTATAATTAAGTTATCAAGTTCCGAAATGGATTCTACAATTTTTGTTAATTCTTTCTGGTCTATTTCGTCGCCAAGTTGTGCACCGTCTTTTAAAAGTATCATGCTCTGCCCGTCAAGACCTTGCTTGAACAAGAATTTATCAAGTTCGTCTTCTGTCTGCAGATACATTTCTTTTTTACCTTTTTTAACTTTATACAGAGGCGGTTGAGCGATATAAACATATCCGTTATCTATCAGCTGCGGCATCTGTCTGTAGAAGAAAGTTAAAAGAAGAGTTCTGATATGTGCACCGTCCACATCGGCATCGGTCATAATAACAACTTTATGATAACGAACTTTATCAATGTTAAATTCGCCTTCTTCTTTACCGATACCTGCACCGATTGCGGTAATCATCGTCTTAATTTCTTCGTTTGTCAACATCTTTGTCAGACGAGATTTTTCAACGTTTAATATTTTACCTCTTAAAGGAAGTATCGCCTGGAAAGCTCTGTTTCTGCCCTGCTTTGCAGAACCTCCTGCGGAGTTTCCTTCCACGATGAATAATTCGGTTTTTGTAGGGTCTTTTTCGGAGCAGTCCGCCAGTTTTCCCGGAAGTGCTGCCGAGTCCAAAGCACCTTTTCTTCTTGTAAGTTCTCTGGCTTTTCTTGCAGCTTCTCTTGCTTCAGCGGCATTAATAGCTTTCTCTAAAATCTGTCCTGCAATGTTGGGATTTTCTTCCAAGAAAGTTGTCAATGCATCGCCTACGAGAGATTTTACTATACCTTCCACTTCGGAGTTTCCGAGTTTTGTTTTTGTCTGTCCTTCAAACTGCGGGTTAGGAACTTTTACGGAAATTACTGCCGTTAATCCCTCGCGAACATCATCACCGGAAAGAGAAAGATTTTTATTTTTTGAAAGTTCGTTTTTCTTAATGTAGTCATTAACAACTCTTGTTAATGCCGAACGGAAACCCGACAAATGAGTTCCGCCCTCTACCGTGTTAATGTTATTAACAAAAGTGAAAATCTGTTCGTTATAAGAATCGTTATACTGCATTGCAACTTCTACATCAACATTATCTTTGTTCTTTGCAAAATATATCGGTTCTTTGTTTATAACCTGTTTGTTTGTATTAAGGTAAGTAACGAAAGTTTTGATACCGCCCTCATAATGGAAAGTATGTTCTTTATCTTGTCTTTCGTCTATAATCGTGATGTTTGTACCTGCATTTAAAAATGCAAGCTCTCTTAATCTGTTAACCAAAATATCAAAAGAATATGTTGTTACGGAAAATATTTCCGGATCCGGCAAGAAAGTAACTTTCGTTCCTCTGTCGTCGGTTTTACCTATAATTTCAAGTTTCGTCGTCGGTTTGCCTTTTGCATATTCCTGTTTATAAATGTTTCCGTTTCTAAAAACTTCAACGGTTAATTTTGTAGAAAGTGCGTTTACGCACGATACGCCCACACCGTGCAGACCACCGGAAACTTTATAAGAATTTTTATCGAATTTTCCGCCTGCGTGAAGCACTGTTAATACAACTTCCAATGCGGACTTATCTTTAAACTTCGGATGAGGATCTACAGGAATACCTCTACCGTCGTCGAGAACGGTTATTGAATTATCGGGATGTATAGTAACATCTATATTTTTGCAGTACCCTGCCAACACTTCATCTATAGAGTTATCGACAACTTCGTAAACAAGGTGATGTAACCCTTGTGACGATGTTGAACCGATATACATAGCAGGTCTTTTTCTGACGGCTTCAAGCCCTTCCAAAACCTGAATTTTGGAAGCATCATAACTTGATGCCGCTTTATTTTGTTCTTCAGTAGTCATTAAAAATACCTCCGGTATTTTGAAAGCTGTTGTTATTTTATTTAAAATTCAGCGAGTTTTATATTATATCTAAATGGGAAAAGTTTTTCAAACAGAAAAATTAAGGTCGGCAACTTTTTTAGTTGTTTATTATTTTCATTTCGGCAAGAAATTTTAATTTAAATTATTTTAATTTCTCTCTCCATTTGATTCCGAAATCTCTTGATTTTATCTTACACAGAGGTTCGCCGTCATACCAGAAAACTATCCCCTCCATAATATGTTTTTCCAAATACTCTTTTATACCGTTAAAAGACAAATCTTTTAAATCCGTTATAACGTCCGCACCATGTTTAATAAATTTATCTTCCGGTAAATTATACGGATTTGTCTGGAAATGAGGACCGACTATCTCGTAAGTTCCGTCTTCAAGTTTAGTTTTTTCAAATGTCGCTATCTGATATTTGTATAACTTCACATTGGTATCTGCAGGCACCCAGTGCGGCCAATGAGATGTTACCGGGTCGGGCTCGCAGCAGGCAATTGCTCCGGGCGGAACAGTTCTTCCCCATTTGGCATCAAACCTGCAGTAAAGTTTTCCGTCTTTTACAAGGCAGGCCGAACCGTCCCATTTTACCGTAGGAACGGTTTTTCCCTCAGGTACTATTTCCAATCCTTTTTTAACAACATCAACAGCAGTCATACTTCCGTCGGCGTGCCTTATTCTTTCAAACAATGTAGGTATTTTTTTCATATTTTTAATCCTTTGAGGAAACAATCCAATCACTTCAAGCGTTTCAAACGCCTCTTTAGAAAATACTGATTAATTCTAAATCAGCATTTCCTTAACTGCCATTTCATTTACTTAATTATAACAATTTTTTCCAAATTTTTCATTCTGCTTTTTAAAAAATCAATTTCGGTTTCAAGTCTTTTTACCGTTTCTTTTATGGTTTTGTTTTGTTCGTTTAAAAGCCTCATGGACAGAATTTCATTTTCAGTTTCTTTATCAATAAAAAAATCTTTTTCTTTTTTATCTTCGTCAAAAAAATAATTAATCGGTAAATTCAAAATATTTGATATTTTTTTCAGAGAAGTTGTTGACGGCGTTTTTCCGTTAATCCACTGATTAACAAGAGTTCTGCTGGTATTTAATAATTTAGCGAATTCTTCCTGAGTATATCCGCATTTTTTTATGGCAGTTCTTAACCTTTCTCCGAACATAAAAAACACTCCAAAATAAAAAAACATTGACAAAAAGTCTTTGTTATGTTATAATTTCAGAACAAAAGAATTAAAAAAGTATTTATTTTGATACACATTAAGTTTAGATAAAAATAACAGCCGAGCGAATTATAACATAGCAATAGCTCGTAAAAAGATAAATATCCCGACAGACTTTTATCCCTCGGCTATTGTACCAAAATGCGGAGCATTTTTGTATAGCAGAGAGAAGTTTGAACGGCAAAGACGAAAGAGGAACCCGAGGGGTTAGCCTCGGATAATATAAAAAAATAAAACAAAAGGAGAAAAACTATGAAAAAACTTAAACAGATGTATAGAAACGGCAAAACAACGGGATGCCCGACAGAGACACTCTGGCATGACAGACGATGCGGTTTTACTTTAGTAGAGTTGGTTATTGTTATTGCCATCGTT
>CAJOOL010000055.1 GCA_905236115.1 uncultured Endomicrobiia bacterium | reverse complement strand
TGACGGCAAAGAGGAGTTTTTATAACATAGATTCCCGATTAACGGCAAACAAAGTGCTTCGCACTTTTCGGGAATGACAGACTTTTTAAAAAACCTCTCAGCTATACCAAAATACTCCGCATTTTGGTATAATCGCCGAGAGATAAAGCTCGTTGCAAAGTTTTTATCTTTTTTACAAGCTAATGCTATGCTTTAGTGGTGTTTGTGCCAAATCAGCCCGCTCGGCTTTTATTATTTTTGCAATTTTTAATCCTTTATTTTTCCATATTTTAGCACATTTGCCAAAATGTGTCAATAGTTATTTTTTTGGGAGCATTATTAAAGTGGCCGGTAAATTTGTTATAGAAAGAATAAAAGAAGCAATAAAATCAACCGGACTTACCCAGCAGGAATTTTGTAAAAAACTTGGTTTTGGGGAAAGTAACATCAGCCGCTGGGCTAAAGGCAGCAGAGGGTTATCGGTAAAAAGTTTAAAAAAAATAGCCGAGGCGACGGGAATGCCTTTGAGCTATTTTTTGGATAAAAGCGAACCGAAAAATATACAAAAAAACGAAAATAAAGAAAATAAAAATAATGATGTTTTGGTAATAAATCTTTTGCAGGAAAACAATAAAAGAATTGATGCCGAAATAAATTTACTGAAAAAAGAAATTGAAATTTTAAAAAACGATATTAAGATAATTAAGGAAAGTGTTTGTTGAATTGTAAAAAATAAAAATTCCAATGGTTTCAAAAAACTCTGACAGAAGTTTCGTAAACTTTTCAAATTTTCAAAAATATACAAAAATCAAAATCCCCGTAAAAAACCATCAAAGCGTTCTCTTAGCTTTTGTAAATAATATCCGTAAAAGTCCAAAACCGAAAACTCTTCTTTCCCAGGCTCAAAATAATCTTCTTCTCCCAAAAGATTTTTTGCCTCTTCGTCGGAAAGAGAAACAACTTTATTTTTGACGATATATTCCAAAATTTTCGGATTATCACAGTTTACCGCTTCGTCAATAACAACATCTTTTATATCGTCAAAAAATTCGTTGCCGAGGGCATAAACTATATTGATATGTTTTCTCAAAAGTTCATCTTTCCATTGTAAAAAAATCTTATCATCGGAAGATACAAACTCCGAAATTTTATTAAAAATATCTTTCGGCATTTGTGAAATTTGCTGAGGGAAACCGTAAATCCGGTTTGTTATGCGGCAGTATCCGTCGGAAAAACTTTTATACACATTGCCGGCTTTAAATCCGCACACAAAACCGATTATAAATGTTAAAAAAATTACAAGTATAGTTACTGCCGTTTTTGAATTCATTTTATTATTTTAGGAAACACTGATTAATTCTGATAGGCAAAACCTGCTTTGGGCTTTGCTCATTTGAGAATTATTCCCTTTATTTTATAATTTTTTTAAATTTTCTTTTGCCTGCCTGAAGAACAAAACCGTCTTTTATTTCAACTTCTTCATTGGAAGAAATTTTTGTTCCGTCAATTTTTACGCCGCCCTGTTCTATCAGTCTGAACGCTTCTTTTTTGCTTGCGGTAAGACCGGAAACAAATAAAAGTTCCGATAATTTTATTTTATCTTTACCGCATTTAAACTCTTCAATTTCCGTCGGCAAATCTTTGTTGGCAAATACTTTATCAAATTCCGCTCTTGCGGTTTCGGCGGCTTGTTTTCCATGATAGCGTTCAACTATTATTTCACCGAGTTTCATTTTGGCTTCTTTCGGGTGCATTTGTTTTATATCGTCAAGATTTTCTTGCGTAAGAAGTTCATAATACACCATCATCAATTCATCGGAAATCGACATCAGCTTGCCGAACATTTCCTGCGGTGCGTCATTTAATGCAATGTAATTTTTGTAAGATTTTGACATTTTTTTGACGCCGTCGGTGCCGACAAGTAATGGCATTGTTATTACCACCTGCGGTTCCTGCCCGGCATCTCTCTGCATATCACGACCCAAAAGAAGATTGAATTTCTGGTCATTGCCGCCAAGCTCAATATCGGCCTTAAGTGCAACGGAATCATAAGCCTGTAAAAGAGGATACATAAATTCTACCAAACTTATGGGAATATCAGCTTTATATCTTTTTTCAAAATCGTCTCTGACAAGCATTTGTGCGACAGTATGCTGCGATGCCAATTTCAAAAGTCCCTGTATGCCGAGTTCGTTTAACCATTTGCTGTTGAAAACGACTTCTGTTTTTTCTCTATCCAAAATTTTAAAAACCTGTTCCTGATAAGTTTGAATATTTTTATTTATCTGCTCTTCGGTCATCATCGGCCTCGTGGCGGAACGTCCGGACGGATCGCCTATCCTTGCGGTAAAGTCTCCTATCAAAAATACTATTTGGTGTCCCAGCTCCTGAAAAAGTTTCAGCTTGTTCAATATGACCGTATGCCCCAAATGAATATCGGGTGCGGTCGGATCCACGCCGAGTTTTATTCTTAATTTTTTTCCGGAAGCAAGTTTCTTCTTCAGTTCTTCCTCGGAAATTATTTCGTTGGTTCCTCGTCTGATTTTTGCAAGTACATCAAGTTCTGACATTAATACCTCCAATCCTATAATCAGTCAATCTTACAACTTATATAGATAATTTTTGAAGCAGCTTATAAGCATCTATATTAAATTCTTTTTTCATTTTAGGTATTTCTTCAAACGGCGTAAGTTTAATTCTTCCTTTTTCTATACCGACAAGAACGTTGGTTTTATCTTCTTTCAACAGTCTTACGGCTTCGGCACCGAGCATTGAAGCAAGAATTCTTTCTCTTGCAGTCGGCACGCCGCCTCTTTGGATGTATCCCAGATTGCTTACCCTCACATCCAGCCCTGTTTTTTCTGCAATTTGTTTACCGAATTCAAAAGAATTTCCGCAGCCTTCGGCATAAGCAACTATCAGAGATTTCTTTCCTGAGACGCTTGCCGTTCTGAACCTGTCGCACAGCTCATCCATATCCGGTTTTACTTCCGGAACTATTATCACTTCGGCGCCTGCCGCAAGCCCGACGGCCAAAGTTAAAAAGCCGTGATGACGTCCCATAATTTCCACAACAAAAATTCTTTCGTGGCTTTTGGCCGTGTCTCTTATTTTGTCTATTGCTTCAACGGCCGTATTAAGAGCCGTATCATAACCGATAGTTTCTTCCGTTCCTACGACATCGTTATCTATTGTTCCGGGAAGATTTACCACCTTTATACCGTGTTTGCTTATGGCCGTTCCGGCAGCAAGAGAACCGTCTCCTCCGATAATAACCAGCCCGTCAATACGCAAATCATTCAAAATTTTAACGGCTTTTTTCATCCCGACTTCCGTTTTAAGTTCCGGACATCTTCCCGTTCTTAAAATGGTTCCGCCTTGATTAATAATACCGCTGACGGAACGTGCCGTCATATTTACATAGTCTCCGTCCAGAAGACCGCCGAATGCTCTTTGAAAACCTATCATTTCAAAACCGAAATAAATGCCTGTTCGGACAACCGCTCTGACCGCAGCATTCATTCCCGGTGCATCGCCGCCTGCGGTAATAATTCCTATTCTTTTGTTTGCCATATATTTACCTCCGAAATAATATGAAATCATTTTACAAAATTAGAGTTGAAAAGACAATTTGGATGATTGGATTGATTAGACCGGTATTTCAAGGATGTGGCAACAATCGGCAACGGGTAAAATAAAGCGGAAAGGTTTTATATTTGAATAAATTTTTATTATGTTATAATTTTTGTCCAGACAGAAAATATCCAAAGGAAACCTCATAAAACATGTATGGACACTGTTGCAATTCTTTATGAGAAGTTTAAAAGAGCTGCTCTTTTCCAAGAACATTAAACCTTTAAGTCTTTCGTAAAAAGTATCGGCACAAAAGACGTCTTTCATTACAATATTTTTTCCTTTATCCGAAACTATCAAGGTAATTTTTTTCATTTTATAAAAACCCGAAAATGTTTCCTTTATTTACGGCGTTTCCTAAAATCCTTAAGTCCCTAAGTTCTCTTAAAAAATCTTTCCAAATCGGAAAGCGTCAGCGTGTACACGGTAGGTCTGCCGTGAGGACATGTCCACGGCATTTTGCATAAAGATAATTCTTTTAAAAGAGACTTTGCCTGCGGTTCAAAAATTTTATCACCGGCTTTAATGCTGGTTCTGCAGGAAGCTCTGATAATTTTTTCTCTTATCTGTTCAATATCGGTCGTCTTTTCGTCCCGTAAAAAATCAATCAAAACATCCGTAATTTCCATAAAATTAACACCGTATCCTAAAAGTGCAGGATATGAAGTAAGTCTGAAACTGTTATCGCCAAATTCTTCAACATTAAAGCCCAAATCTTTAAACAGATTAATATAATTTTTTAAAATTACCGCCTTGGGTTTGGATAACTCAAAAATATCCGGAATTAAAAGCTGCTGAACGTTTAAAGAATTTTTTTCCAACTGGCTTAAAAACATTTCATACCGCACTCTTTCCTGAGCGGCATGCTGATCTATTATGTAGAAAGTATTATCTTTTTGAGCAAGAATATACGTATCAAAAATCTGCCCCGCAAACTTCAAATCTTTTTCATCGTCAATTAAATTTTGCTGTTTATAATTTCCGCTTGCCGGCTCGTTTAATTCGGAGAGATTTTCGGCATACTGCGTATCCTGTTTTTCGGAACGGAAATCTTTCGGTGCGGAATATAAATTTTCGTAAAAAGAAATAGATTTTTTGCCGCCGTATTCGGAGTAAGAACCGAAAGTTTTTAAAGATGGAAAAGATTTCGGTTTTTCATGATTTGAAAGAGGATTTGGATTTTGGAAATTATCATCTGAAGTTACAAAGTTTTGTTTTGAATTTTTTATATCATCAATTTTTATATTATCATTTTCAATGCTTCCCATAATGCCTGCCGGAAGATCAGCCTCTATGGAACTTTTAATAAAAGAATAAAAAAGGTCATACATTTGATTTTCATAAACGAACTTTATTTCTCTTTTTGTCGGATGAACATTTATGTCTATGTCGGACGGATTGGTTGTAAGAAATAAAATTATTCCCGGATACCTTCCGACGGGGACCGCACCTTTGCACGCCTGATAAACTGCATGAATCAACCATTTCGGATAATTAACGCATCTTCCGTTGACAAAAAGATATTGAATGCCTTTTTGAGGGAAAGAAAATTCTCTTTTTGTAATGTATCCCTGTATATCAATTTTAGGATAACCGTAGGAAATAAATTTTAATTTTTGAGAAAGGTCCTTTCCTAAAACGGCTTCTATCCTTTTTAATTTTGAATCTGTTTTTTGATAATCGCAAATAACCTTTCCGTCGGAAACAACTTTCAGATTAATATCGTTTCTGACAAGTGCTATTTCGTCAAGACAGCTTAAAATTTTAGCTTTTTCGGTAATATCGCTTTTTAAAAATTTTTCACGGACAGGAGTATTAAAAAATAAATTTCTCACTTCTACGGTTGTTCCGTTTGAGCCTGCCCACGGCTGAATTTCGGGAGTTTTTTCTCCGTCTGCGGAAAGCTGCCATCCCGAAGAAGAACCTTTCTGCTGAGTTTTTATACACATCATTGATACGGCGGAAATTGAAGCAAGAGCTTCTCCTCTGAAACCAAGCGTCATAACATTTGCAACATCTTCAAAAGTTTTTATTTTGCTGGTCGTATGATGGTATACGGATTTTTGCAAATCTTTTTTATCCATACCGCAGCCGTTATCCGTAAC
>CAJOOL010000054.1 GCA_905236115.1 uncultured Endomicrobiia bacterium | reverse complement strand
ACTTCATAACCATAAATTTCAGCAAGATCCAAATCTAACATAACCTGCTGTCCGCGAATACTATAAACAATATTTTCGATATTTTCTATGGCAGTTAATTTGTTATCTTTCATTGTTTACTCTTTTTTCTTAATTGCGAACACACTGCGTTCGCAATTGCACATTATACATTGTAAAAAAATAATCTGCGTTTATTTTTTTACACCAAGGATTTCCTTATTGCTCTTTCTTTTGCCGGGTTGCATGGACAGGAAACCTTTGGAAGTTTCTTTGGTTGTGGAAATGTTGTAAATATCATGTTTAACCAAAATGCTGTCGCCGGCAGAAAGCCCGGAAACCACTTCAACATTGTCGCCGTCAAGAATTCCGGTTTCTATAAAACGTTTTGTCTGCTGCATATTGTCGCCGGTTAAAACATAAGTTTTTCCGTCGGCAGCTTCGGAAAAACTGTCCCAAGGTATAACTACGGCATTTTCTTTTTCTTTAACAATAATATCAATATTTGCCGTCATTAAAGATTTAAAAAATTCCGGAGTTTTTTCAGGTCTTATTTTAACATAATAAGTAATAACATTGCTGACATTTTTCCCCTCTTCCAAAATCTGAAACACCTTACCGTTTATCGGAACATCCTTATAAGCATCCAGCGTTATCACTGCTCTCTGACCGTTTTTTATTTTGCCGATATCGGCTTCGTCAACACTGGCTTTTACTATCAGCTCATCGGCTAAAGCATAAAGTATATCGCTTGTTGAAATGGTCTGTCCCTCAACGACATTTCTTAAAATTATTTTACCTTTCATCGGGGAAATTACGGGAGTAGCCTTATATGTATCTTCCCAATTTTTCAAATCTTCTTTCGGGTTGGCACGCACTGCATCAAGTATCGCTACTCTGTCGGAAGAACTTAAATAAGCAAGAACCTGACCTTTTTTTACCGTGTCGCCCTCGTTGACAAGCAGCTTATCTACCCGTCCTGCAACAGCCGGTTTTATTTCCACTCTGTTAAGTGCGGAAACTTCGCCGGTAGTATCAATAACTTCCCGGACATCTGCCGTAGCGACAGTGTGAGGAGTATACTTAATTACGGCAATTTTTTCTTTTTTACCTTTAAGCTGATAAGTTATTATTATTCCCAGTACTAAAAACACCGTAAAAATTACCGCAAATTTTTTCATTTTATTTCTCCGTTACTGCTTCCTAAAAGTTTATCTCTTTTGGCGAGTGCAACATTGTAGTTATGTAAAGCCGAAAGATGTGATATTTGGTTATTTACATATTCCTGCTCTATATCCTGCCAAGTCTGAAATTCCATCGTTCCTGCTCTGTATTTAACGGTTGCTTCTTTCTGTCTCTGCGTTGCCGCTTCCAAAAACATTTGGTAAATTTCTATGTTGTCTTTTGTTCTTTCTATCTCTGCGGCGTTTTCTTCCAAACTTGTTTTAGTAGATAATATTGTCTGCTTGTAGCTTTCGTTAGCTTTTTCAAGTGCTGTTTGAGAAGATTTGATGCTGTTTAAAGTTTTTGTCAAACCGCCCGACAAAATAGGATAGTTCAGTGCCACACCTACGTTCCATTGCTTGCTTTCCGCCGGAGGAATAGGCTTTTCGTTATCGGAAACACCTATTGAAGCCGAAGCCGATATACTAGGATACAAACTTCCTTTTACCGACGACAGCGAACATTTTGTAATATTTATTGACGCCGAGGAAATAATAACATCCGGGCAGTCATACACCGCACTGTCTATATCAATAACTTTATTGTCTTTTATTTCCGAAAGTTTATGATTTACGGTAATGTTATTATCCAAATCTTTTCCTAAAGTCTGTGCCAGTATTCTTCTTGCTACTGCCAGTTCTCTTTTGGCATTTTCGGCATTTACATAAGCGGACTGTTTCTGTGCCTGAGCCCTTAACATATTTCCTTTACTTTCTTTGCCGCCCTCATACTGAAGACGGACAATATCCGCACTCTGTTTTCTCAGCTCGTAAATGCTCTGCAAAAGCGTTACATTTTCCTGTGCGTAACTCATTTTCAGAAAAGCTTCTCTTAAAGAATAATAAACATCTGCACAGGATTTTGTCAGCTGTGCAACCGTTTTGTTTATTGAAGCTTTTTTACCTTTTATTTGTGCCGTATCGGAAAAGCTGTATATTGTTTGGGATGCGTTAAGCGAAGCACTCCAGTTGTTTTCGGTATGTCCGTTACCCGACCTTGAAAAGCCGTATCTGAAATTTACGGACGGATAATATTGGTTAAGTATAACATTGTAATCGTATTCGGCAATCTGCAGGTCTTGTTTTGCCATTAACAGAGTTTGGTTGTTTTGGTTGGCAATATTTATGCAGTCCTGCCAGGAAAGAGATTTTGCTTGAATTACCTCCGCACCGAAACTTAAAATTACCATCAAGTAAAATAAAACAAAAAAGATTTTTTTCATAATTGATTTAAACTGTAGATATTTATATTTTTTAGGAAAATGCCGATTAATTATAAATTAGAAAAACGCGTATCAAGATTTCAAATTTAGAATTAATCAGCTTTTTCTGAAATTGATTTTAAAAAATTTTTTAGATAATTGCAAATTATGAATTGCATTTTAGACTTTTATATTTTTAGAAAAGTTACAGACCGAAGAAAACATTGCTCACTTTATTTCCATTTTCAACTTTAGAATTTCATTTTCCAAAGTTAAAACTTTTTTACTCAGTTCCAAATTTTCATTTTTCAGTTTTAAAATTTCAATATCTTTTTTATCAGTCTTATCCGACAAATTTTTATCTTCATCTTCATTTTTTACAAAATAATCTAACGGCTTATTTAGTAATTTTGATATTTTCTGTAAAGTTCTTGTTGTAGGGTTTGATTTCCCGTTTATCCACTGGCTTATCATGGGTTGTTTTATATCCAGTTTGTCGGCCAGCATCTTCTGTGTCAAATTCTTTTCAATCATAGCAATCTCAATTAATTTTCCGATATCGGTTTTGCTCATTATTTCCCCGCAAAAAAACTTGACTTTTCTTATATTTTATTATATAATCTTATATAAGATAAGTATTTATAAGTTTTATTTATATAAAAAACGGTATCCAAGCGTGCTTTAACATAGCAACAGCTCGTAAAAAAGATAATCTCTTGGCGGATTTTATCTCTCGGGTATTATACAAAAATGCTCCGCATTTT
>CAJOOL010000053.1 GCA_905236115.1 uncultured Endomicrobiia bacterium | reverse complement strand
TTCCGAACAACATATAATATAGTAAACAGCTACGGCATAATCCGTATGAGGTAAAGAAATTTCTACAATTTGGGCACCTAAACTTTTGTAAACTTCAACGGCTTTATCAAGAGCAACTTTTACATCGCCATCAAGACCGTCAATAAAATATTCTTTCGGAAGACCGATTTTTAATCCTTTAACACCATCTTTAATTTCGGCAAGGTAATCGGGAACTTCTATATTTATTGAAGTGGAATCTTTTGTATCATGCCCTGCAATAACATTTAAAAGCAAAGCACTGTCTTCAACAGTTTTTGACATAGGCCCGATTTGGTCAAGAGAAGAAGCAAATGCTACAGCACCGAAACGGCTGACTCTGCCGTAAGTGGGTTTTACGCCGACAATACCGCAGCAGCCTGCAGGCTGTCTGATAGAACCGCCGGTATCCGTACCAAGTGCCAAAGGTGCAGTCATTGCACCGACTGCGGAAGCACTGCCGCCGGAAGAACCTCCGGGGATATGCTCCGTATTCCAAGGGTTTCTTGTAGTAAAAAATGCAGAGTTTTCCGTAGAAGAACCCATTGCAAATTCGTCAAGATTTGCCTTACCTACAAAAACGGCTCCTGCATCTTTTAACTTTGTAATAACCGTTGCATCGTAAGGAGCAACATAGTTTTCCAATATTTTTGACGATGCCGTCATTCTGATGTCTTTTATCAAAATATTATCTTTTATTGCTATGGGAACACCTTCCAATGCTCCGACTTTTTCCCCTTTAGCTATTTTATCGTCACAAGATTGTGCCTGTTTAAGTGCATAATCTTCGCAGACGGTAACATAAGCTTTTATTTTAGGATCAACATCTTTTATTCTTTCAAGAAAAGCTTTTGTTACTTCCACGCTTGAAAGTTCTTTGTTTTTGATTTTTGCCGCAAGCTCAGTTGCGGACATTTTGATTATTTCGTCATTCATATTCCTTTCCTTATGTAATTAATATTGTTAAATTTCTAAATTTTCCTTAAATATTTTGAGGTATAGATGTATGAAAGTATGGATGTATAGAAACTACAACTACATTAACTATATTACTTTTTCGTTTCTATCCCTCTATTCATCTATTCCTCAAATTTTCGCTTCGCGAAAATTTAATCTTCAAGTTCCATAACTTTTTTTACTTTAAAAAAGTCGCCGTCACGGTCGGGTGCATTTTTAAATAAAGCATCTATTGTTTCCTGAGAACTTTTTACTACTACATCGTCTCTCCAAACATTTTCGCTTGTTCCGCCGTGGCTGGTGGGTGCAATTGCCGAGGTATCAACTTCTTTTATTTTCTCAATATAACCTAATATTGAACCCAAATTTTTTGATAAATTTTCTTTTTCGCCCTCTTCAAATTCCAGCCTTGCAAGAGAAGCAACATAATCAACATCTTTCTTTGATATTTCCATATTTTTCCCTCTATCGGAAACACATAATAATTATTATTTAAAATTAACCTGTGTTTCCTATCTGTTATTATAATATTTTAATGCTTCCGACATGTGCGACTGCAAATCTTTTATTCTTTTTTCGTCGGACGGATGTGTGGATAAAAAGTTTGAAAGTCCGCCCTGCGAACCGCCGCTTGCCGAAGCCATTCTCTGCCAGAACTTTACGGCTTCGTTCGGGTCATAACCTGCCTTTGCCATCAAAAGAAGCCCCATATAATCCGCTTCTGACTCGTGCTTTCTGCTGTAAGGCAAAATCACACCAATGCTGCCGGCGACGTTTATCCCCATCATAATAAGTTCTCTGTTGGGGTTATCGGAAAGCGTTGCATTACCTATCGCCAAACCGTAATTTAACAGCTGATTTTGGGCGGAACGTTCCGCCCCGTGACGTGCAATAGCGTGTGCTATCTCGTGCGACATTACCGTTGCAAGCCCCGCTTCCGTCTGCGTATAAGGAAGTATTCCAGTATACACCGCCACTTTTCCGCCGGACAAGCACCACGCGTTGGCCTCGCTGTTTTCCAAAAGATTAAATTCCCAGTCGTAATCACAACCGGAAACAGCCGCAATCCTTGCACCGACTTTTTTTACAAGTGCGGTATTTGTTTTGTCCGTGGAAATTTTAGATTCCGCAAGATACTGACCGTAACTTGCCGCACCTGCCGCGGCATCTTCAGCCTCACTGCTTAAAATAAGCTGAGGTCTTCCCGTTAAAGGAACGGTAGTGCACGCCGAAACAAAAAACATCAAACATAATAATAAAAAATATTTTATCTTCATAATTTTTTAATTTTTAAGGAAACGCCTATTTCCCCATTTCCCAATTTTTCCAATTACAAATAGTCTTTTATATTTTCAATAACTTCTTTTAAATTGCCGGTGTTTTTTCCGCCGCCTTGTGCAAACTCCGGTTTGCCTCCGCCGGAACCTTCTATTTTGGCTGCAAAGTTTTTAGCTATTTTACCTGCAGCATAGCCTTTTTCTATAAGATCTTTGCTTACGGATACCGCAAAAGAAATTTTTCCGCCGATTTCGGAAGCCGTAACAATTACCGACGACGGCATTTTTTCTCTTACTTTATCCGTCATTTGCCTTAAAGATTTTACGTCTATATCTTTAACGGCAAAAGCAACAACTTTAACACCGTTTATATCTTTTGCGGATTTTATGTATTCGTCAATTTCACTTGATATTAATTTGCTCTTTAAAGATGTGATTTCGGCTTCAAGCTCTTTAATATTCTGAAGAGTTTTTTCAACCGCCGACACTAAAGAATTCTTGGAAGTTTTTAAAAGTAAAGATGCATCGTTTATTTTATTTTCCAACTCGTTAACATATTTTTCGCAGGCACTTCCGCAGACAGCCTCAATTCTTCTGATGCCACTGCCGACGGAACTTTCGGAAACGATTTTAAACATTCCTATGTCGCCCGTTCTTGAAACATGCGTTCCGCTGCAAAGTTCCATAGAAAAATATTTTTCTTCACTTTCCAAAACTTTAACGGTTCTGACAACATCGCCGTATTTTTCGCCGAAGAGTGCCATAGCACCCTCTTTTCTTGCATCATCAATAGACATCTCTTTAATTGATACGGTATAGTTCCGTCTTATTGCTTCATTTACCTGTTTTTCAATATTTGAAAGTTCTTCTTTTGTAACCGCATTGAAATGGTTAAAATCAAACCTTAAATTATCGGGACATACCAAAGAACCTGCCTGTGCAACATGATTGCCCAAAATACTTCTTAAAACTTTCTGTAATAAATGTGTGGCAGTGTGGTGGCGTGCCGTTTGGTTTCTGTTTTCTTTATTTATTGAAGCATTTAAAATATCGCCCGTTTTAACTTCGCCTTTGGTAACGGTAACTTTATGAACAAACAGCTGACCTATAGGTTTTACGACGTCGGTAACATCAATATCGGTGCTGTCGTTAAACATTGTTCCTGTATCTGCTACCTGTCCGCCGGATTCCCCGTAGAAAGGCGTATTTGATAAAATAATTTCCCCTTTCTCTCCTGAAGATAAGGAAGAAACTTTTTTGCCGTCTTTAATAACTGCCAAAACTTTTACGGAAGAACTGTCTTGAGAGTATCCTTCAAATTTTGTATCGCCGAATTCTTTGTGAAGAACGGAATAAAAAGTTATATCCTGCTCGCCGGAACCGCTCCAAGCACCTCTGGACTTTTCCTGAGCTTTTATTTTTTCCGTTTCAAAACCTTTCTCGTCTATAGTCAATCCTTGCTCGGATGCAATTTCTTTTGTAAGTTCGTGCGGGAAACCGTAAGTATCGTAAAGTTTGAAAACATCTTCACCTTTAAGTTCCGAAACTTTTTTGGCTTTATATTCTGAAATTATATTATTTAAAAGTTCCGTTCCGGTATTTAAAGTTTCAAGAAATTTTTCTTCTTCAACTTTCGCCATAGACTTTATATTATCAAGCCTTGCGGTAAGTTCCGGATATGCAGGCTTCATTATTGAATGGACGACATCAACAAGTTTGTATAAGAAAGGCTCGTTTGTGCCGAATACTTTTCCCTGACGAACTGCTCTTCTTAAAATTCTTCTTAAAACATATCCTCTTCCCTCGTTGGAAGGATGTATTCCGTCGGAAATTAAAAATGTTATTGCTCTTGCGTGGTCGGCAATCATTCTTAATTTTGGAATATTATTTTCAAAAGGAATTTTTAATAAATCCGAAGCTGCGTTCATTAAAGGCAAAAACAAATCCGTATCAAATACATTATTTTTACAGTTGGCAGCGGCAACTATTCTTTCAAGTCCCATACCTGTATCAATATTTTTTCTGCCGAGCGGTTTTAAAGAGCCGTCTTCCTGTCTGTCAAACTGTGTAAAAACAAGGTTCCATATTTCAAGGTATCTGTTGCAGTCGCACCAAGGTCCGCAGGTTGGCTTATGACAGCCCATTTCTTCGCCCAAATCTATTAAGATTTCAGAGCAAGGTCCGCATGGTCCGGTAGGTCCCATCGTCCAAAAATTTGTTTCATCGCCCATTTTAATAATTTTTGATTCGGGAACGATTTTTTTCCACATTTGTCCTGCTTCGTCGTCGTCTTTATAAATTGTTACATACAGTTTATCTTTCGGAAGTTCCATATAGTTGGTAAGAAAATCCCAAGCCCAAGCGATAGCTTCCTGTTTGAAATAGTCGCCGAAAGAAAAATTACCCAGCATTTCAAAAAATGTTAAATGTCTGTTGGTTACACCGACCTGGTCTATATCTGAAGTTCTGAAGCACTTTTGAGAAGATGTTGCTCTGGTAAAAGTATCTTTGCTCTGACCTAAAAAATGTTTTTTGAATTGAACCATTCCTGCAGATGTGAACAAAAGAGTTTTATCGCCGGAAGGAACTAAAGAATCCGATGCTACAACTTTACAACCTTTTTCACCAAAAAAGTCCAAAAAAGTTTTCCTGATATAAGCTGATTGTTTATTCATAATCTTGTAATTTTAGCAAAATAAAAATATAAAATAAAGAGACGAATTATTAGAAAAAATTACATTTACAGCGAAAAAGCAGCAAATTTTGGGCTACAGCTGTTAGGAAACGCTGAATAATTCTGTAACGGAAACCTTGAGGCATATTTTGCCTCTAAATTCGTTGGAGTTTCTTGAGATATGTTACCAACTATCTCTGCGAAACTCCG
>CAJOOL010000052.1 GCA_905236115.1 uncultured Endomicrobiia bacterium | reverse complement strand
CAAATCTTTTCTTTCTATTACCGTAAATCTCTTTTGATTTACCAACAAACTTGTCATTTCATTTTCGGCAAGTTCCGTTAAACCGTAGTCGTCGCCGGCCTTATTTTCAAAAGGAAACACAGCAATATTGTCTTCCGCAAATGCGGCTGCGGCAAATGCACATACACACATCAAAGACATCAAAAACTTTTTCATATTTTCCCCCTTATAAAACTTCTTATAAAAATTTTTTATTTTTTAAACACCTTTTCTAAACTATATCTTAAAATAAAATAATAACTTTGTCAAGAGAAAATTTTCATTATCTCTTCGGGAGTCTGTGCCGTATAATCTGGCGAAAGCTCTTTCATTTTTTCAAAAGAAGAATATCCGTATAAAACGCCTGCCGTTTTAATGCCTGCATTTTTACCGGCCGTAATATCATTGGCACCGTCGCCGACCATAACCAAATGTTGTTTATTCAGCCCGAACTTTTTCATTATTTCATATATCGGCAAAGGACTGGGCTTTTTTTCTTTAAAAGAATCTCCCCCGTAAATTTCCGTAAAATAACGCGATAAACCCAGCGTATTTAAAATCCGTTTTGAAAATTTTTCATCCTTATTGGACAACAAAACTTTCGGCACGGAAATTTGCGAAAGCATTTCTTTAACGCCGTTGTAAGGCAGAGTTTTATCCGTCAAATGTTCGGCATAATTATCTTTAAATATTTTCACCGCCGAATCAAAATTTTCATTTTTTACTTCTGACAGAACAGCCTTTACCAGTGCGGTTATACCGCTGCCCAGATAAGAAGCCACCTTGTCAACCGATAACGGACAAAGACCGTATTTGCTTCTGACAAAATTTACGGAATCTGCCAAATCATATTTGGAATCAACCAGCGTTCCGTCCAAATCAAAAATAATGAGTTTTACTCCCGGCATTTTTTGCTTTTCCTGCTTTTCCGTCATTTCGCCAAAAGCACCGCCGCACAAATTACAACCGTCAAAATTTAAAACCATTTTATTATTCCGGGAATATATTCTACTTTATCCAAATATTGAGGAACTATTCTTATGGTATATCCGCAATGCCCTACAATTCTTGTTTCGGCTTCAAGCTCGTAGATGTAAGTTCCGTCAGCTTGTTTTGAAACCATTTTCATATTTTCAAAATTTTCATCGCTTAATGTGTTCTTGGTGGCAAGATAGCCGTCATATATCTGGACAAAAACATCACCGGGATTAATACCGGCCAAATTAACTTTCGCCGTTATTTTTATCTTTTCGCCGAGTTTTATATTTTTGTTGCCGACGTTATCTTCGGCACTGATTATGGAAATTTTGCTCCAGTTTTGTTCTATATTTTTCTGCCATACGGTTTTGTTTTTGGCCAGCTCGTAGTTGTTCTCTTTCATTTTTTCCGTCTGTTCCATAGACGGGACATAGAATTTTCTCGTGTAATCTTCAATCATTCTGTTGGTATTGAACATCGGTCCTACCGTCCGCATACAGGTTTTCATTCTCTTTATCCAGCCTCTGGGCAGATTGTCCTGGCCTCTGTCGTAGAACAAGGGAACTATTTCTTTTTCCAGCATTTCATAAATAGAGCGGGACTCCATTTCATTTTGATATTCCAAATCATCATATTTATCTATAGAACCGATAACCCAGCCGTTTTCACCGTTGTAACCCTCGCACCACCAGCCGTCAAGAACACTGAAATTTATGACACCGTTTACCGCAGCTTTCATACCGCTGGTACCCGAGGCTTCTTCCGGTCTTAAAGGATTGTTCAGCCAAATGTCCACACCCTGCACCAGATAATGAGCAACGTTCATATCGTAATCTTCAAGAAAAACTACTTTGTATCTTAAGTCCTGGTCGGAAGTTAAAGAAACTATACTTTTTATAATTTCTTTGCCTTTATCGTCTTTCGGATGTGCTTTACCTGCAATGATTATCTGAACGGGTTTATCTTTGTTCAGAAGTATTTTTTTTATTCTGTCAATATTTCTGAAAATTAAATTTCCTCTTTTATATGTGGCAAATCTTCTTGCAAAACCTATTGTCAATGCTTCCGGGTCCAAAACCTCGTCGGCAAAAGACACCATGTGTTTTGACAAGCCTCTTCTTTCAAGCTGTGCTCTTAATCTGTTTCTTGCAAAAGACACCAGTCTTTCTTTTCTTCTTTCATGGCTTCTCCACAGTTCCGCATCGGGAATATCCGCAACCTGCTGCCACAATGTTTGGTCTTCCGGTTCTTCTATCCAAGCGTTGCCGAGGTATCTTTGAAACAGCCCGGCAAACTCATAAGATATCCAAGTGTTGGTATGAATACCGTTTGTAATATGCGTAATGGGAATTTCTTTTCTGGGTACATCCGGCCAAACATTCTGCCACATCTGACGCGATACTGTAGCGTGCAGTCTGGATACGCCGTTGGCTTTACCGCAGGCTTTCAGTGCCAGTATTGTCATTGAAAAATCTTTGTCTTCAATATTTTCAGTTTTAAGGTCTCTTCCCAAAGCCAAAAATTCTTCTTTCGTAAGTCCCAGTTCTTTATACATACTTTCAAAATATGCCGTAACCAAAGAAGAAGAAAAGACTTCGTTTCCTGCAGGAACCGGAGTATGCGTCGTAAATACGCAGTTTGCTTTAACAACTTTCTGAGCTTCTTCAAAAGACAACCCTTTATCTTTCATTAAAACTCTTATTTTTTCCAGCAGCAAAAATGCCGAATGTCCTTCATTTATATGAATTACCGACGGCTCAATATTCAAAAGTTCCAGCACTCTCATACCGCCCACGCCGAGAAGTTTTTCCTGCTTGATTCTCATTTCTTTGTCGCCGCCGTAAAGTTCTCCCGTAATGCCTCTGTCATCTTCGGAATTTTTATCAAAGTCGGTATCCAAAAGATACAGAGAAACTCTTCCTACTTTTACTTTCCATATTCTTGCATAAACGGTTTTATTGGGCGGAAGAGAAATATTTATTGCTAACGGTTCGCCATTTTCTTTTATCAAAAGTTCCAAAGGCATACTGTAGAAACGATTGGTTTTATATTCTTCTATCTGCCACCCGTCAATGCTTAAATGCTGTTTGAAATATCCGTTTCTGTATAACAATCCTATACCGACCAACGGAAGCCCCATATCGCTGGCGGATTTTAAATGGTCGCCGGACAGCACACCCAAACCGCCGGAATAAATAGGCAGGCTTTCATGTATTGCAAACTCGGTAGAAAAGTATGCAATTTTTTTATCTTTATGCTGAGGGAAAGTTTTGTCAAACCACGTCGGCATTGACATATATTTATCAAGTTCGCTTTTAACCATTTTCATATGAGAAAGGAAACTCGTATCTTGAGCAAGATCTTCAAGAACTTCCTGTTTTACAAGGCCGAGCATTGCTTTGGGATTATGATAAGATTCCTTCCAAATATTACGGTCTAATCTTCTGAAAAGTTCTACGGCATCGCTGTTCCAGCACCACCACATATTTTCCGAAATTTCCTTTAAATCTTTTAAAGGCTCTGGCAGCGACGGCGTAACAACAAAAGGTTTGGCTTTTACCGCAGTAAAAATTTCCTGATTTTCGTTGAATAAATCTTTCTCGTTAATCATTTAAAACTCCCCTTTTATTTTAAGGAAACGCTGATTAATTCTAATTGCTAATTGTCGTGCCGTTCGTAGTTCCTTGTACATTATACATTGCCGTTAAAGTATCACATACGTCCAAAAAATCACCGCAAGGACAAAAGAAATAAGCTTCAGTTCCCAGTTCCTTAAAACATATTTTTTTATTTTCTTAAAATTTATTTTTTTTAAATCAAACGTCATTTTTAATTTATTTCCTTTAATTTTTCCTGTAGTTTTCCGTCAACACCGTAAGCAGTCTTTCCGAAGACAACAGTTCTATTTTACCGTCAACAAAAAAAGAAATTCTTCCCGTCTCTTCGGAAACTACCAAAGCCATCGCATCCGTAAGAGCGGAAATTCCTATGCCGGCTCTGTGTCTTGTTCCCAAATGTTTTACTTCTATCTCGGTGCTTATGGGAAGAACACAACCCGCCGAATGAAGCCTTTCATTTTTTATAATAACGGCACCGTCATGAATGGGAGATTTCGTATTAAATATTGAAAGCAACAGTTCATGGCTTATTTTGGCATCAAGATATATACCTGTATCCGTATAATTTTTTAAACCGAAATTTCTTTCTATCACTATCAAAGCTCCTGTTCTCAGCCTGCTCATTTCTATCGCCGCAGCGGAAATTTCATCAAGAAAATTCGTTTTTATATCCGTATCGGTAAATGCTATTTTACTGCCGATTTTGGCAAGTGCGTATCTGATTTCGGACTGAAAAACAACGGAAAGAATTATAACGGCGGCAAGCCAGAATTTATTCAACAGCCATGACAACGCCCGTAAATGAATTATATCTTTTGCAATTACGGTAATAGCCATCAGAGCAATAAGCCCTAATACGATTTGTATTGTTCTTGTTCCTTTTATGCTGACAAGAATTTTATAAAAAATAAAAGACACCAGCAAAATATCTATAATGTTTACAAAATATGTTGACCAAATACGATAAATCAATTCCATCTTATTCCTCTGTTTTGTCCGTGCTGCCGTATGTTTCGGTTTCGGTATACAGTGCTTCGTTATATGACACTGTTCTATATTTTCGCTGCTTCCGCCTGCACTTTTGCAACGGCATTAAAAAGTTTTAATGACTGTTTTATTTCTTTAACGTTATGAACTCTTAAAATATCGGCACCGTTTGCCGCAGCCAAAATATTTGCCGTTATATTTGCCGAAAATCTTTCTTTTAAATCTTCGTTTTCAATAACTTTTGCAATAAAACTTTTATTTGAAATTCCCGCAAGAACAGGATACCCTAAAGATTTAAATTCCGCCAGTCTTTTTATAATAAGCAGATTATCTTCAACCGTCTTGCCGAACCCTATCCCCGGGTCAATTATTATTGCTTCTTTTTTTATACCGCATTCAACCGCAAAGTCCGCACGCTCGGCAAGGAATTCACAAATATCGCTAAGCGTATCATTATACTTTATATTCTGCTGCATCGTCAAAGGATTTTTCAACATATGCATTAAAACTGCTGCCGCTTTATGCTTGGCAATAACTTCCGCCATTTTATTTGTTGTCCGCTGTTTACAATCTTCTATCGGGTATCTCAATGCATATATATCATTTATAATATCTGCACCCTCGCTCAATGCCGCTTCGGCAGCTTCGGGTTTGTATGTATCAATTGATATAAGGATTTTTATTTTTTTTGCGGCAAGTTTTAAAAATTTTGTTATTTTGGAAATTTCATCTTTTACATTTACCGGAGTTGAACCGGGACGGGTTGATTCCGCACCGACATCTATAATATCCGCACCGTCACGCTGCATTTGTTCGGCAGTTTCAACGGCTTTACTTATATCGGAAATTCCGTTGCCGAAAAAAGAATCTTCCGACAAATTCACTATTCCCATAACAAGAGGTTTGTTCTTTAAAGAAATTTTTCTATTTGCACAAACGATATATTTCTGTTCTTTTGTAGAATTTAATTCTATAAGTTTTTCGGCCAAATTCTTCAGCCCGAAAGGCTGTTCTTTCAATTTTAAAATCAGCTTTTCCGACTGATATTCCGTTGCACAGATAACCACGCTTGAAATACCTTTTTCAAACATGGAAACATCTTTGCTCACTGCGGCATCACATCCGCATGACAATGCTTCCTGTTTTAAAATATTTGCACCTCTGTTATCTATACCGTCAACAATAAAAGAACCCTGCAGCATTTTTTTTGCAAGTTTTTTATGCACATATTCATCACATTTTGTTTTTGCAATTATTTCTACGGCATCCCGTAAATTATCTGTTTTTATTTTTCTTACTAACATTTTTTATTTTTTATAATTTTTATATATGATTTTTAATGACTGTTTTTAAGAGTTGTTATTTTAGCATTTTTTGAGAAAGAATAAAATACTGTGAAGATTTGATTTAATTATGCTTTGCCGTTTTGCCGTTTAAGATTATCCTTAAGATTATCTTTTATATTATTTTTTATATTATTTATTTCATTTCTGACAAAATCCATTTCTTTTTTTAACAATTCGTTTTCGGCTTCAAATTTCTTATTCATTTCTTCTATTATTCTGCTTTGCTTTTCAATAAGCTGTTTCAGATTATCATTTAAATTTTCTTTTTTATCTTCAAATTCCGCCGTTTTTTGTTTTGAAATAAAATATTCAAAAGGAACTTCCAGTACTTCGGCAATTTTTTCCAGTGTTTCTATTCTAGGGTTTTTGTTCCCGGTAAATAAGTTTGAAACAACTCCCCTTGTTATACCAAGTTTTTTTGCCAAATCCGACTGGTTTATATTTTTTTCAAACATTATTCTTTTTATTTTCTTTTCTATGTTTTTATTTTTCACGAAAGAACCTCTTTGTTTTTAACCGGGGGAATTTTTATCGGTAATAAAAGAATTGACAAATGATTTTAAAAATAATACAATGTATTTTATAAAGAATACATAGTTTTATTTTTGCAATACAAAAAAAGTATAAAACAAGCCGAGCGAGTTGCAACATAGCAACAGCTTGTAAAAAAGATAAATTCACCGCTCAAAGTATTTTTATCTCTCGGCGATTATATCAAAATGCGAAGCATTTTGGTATGGCTGAGGAGCTGAGAAGCTGAAAAGTTTGAACGGCAACGGCGAAAGAGGAACCACCGGAACGCTGCGATACCGCAGCTTAGCCGGTGATAAACATAAAAATAAATAAAAAAGGAGAAATTTTATGAAAAAATCATTGAAATTTTGTAAAAGGAAAACAGGTTTCACGCTAGTTGAACTCGTTATTGTTATTGCAATCGTAATTATTCTGTCGGTAATTTCCGTGCCTATCTACAGAGGTTACGTGGATAAGGCAAAAATGGCTGAGGGGTATGCGCTGTTGGGAACAATTATATCTGCACAAAAAGCTTATTATTCCGAACATGGCAACTTTTTAAATAGATTTAACAGTAGTGCCGGAGCAGCAGGATATACATGTTATGATGAAGTTGTAGGAATTGATGCAAGAGGAAATAAATATTTTACTTGGTTTTTTGTTGGTGGCTATGCAAATGCCGGACAACCTAAGGTTATATTTGATGCCTTTGTTAAAATACCGGAAGAAATATCAACAAATAATTGCTCAACATTAGCAGTACTATATAATGTAACAAGTGGTTCTACATTTTCTATTAAATAATTCCGAATTTTAAGGTCAGAACATAGCACCTGACCTGAAAAAAGAAAGCAGGGATAAGAATAAAATCT
>CAJOOL010000051.1 GCA_905236115.1 uncultured Endomicrobiia bacterium | reverse complement strand
TTTATTGTTGCTGCTGCCGCTTTATTCTGTGCATTTACGGGATCATCGGTATTACCTAAAGAAATATTTGTTCCTGTTCCCGACAGACCGATATTTTGTGTATCAACTATAGGCGTAATTCCCGCACCCATATAAGAACGTACCGAAACTGCCAGCTTTTTAATTTTTGCGGCAAGCCCTGCATTAGCACTTGCAACAACGCCGGTATTTTTCAAATTTAAATCCTGCAAAGCCGATAATGTTTCTGCAATTGAAGACATCTGTTTAGCATTTGCCGCCGCACCGTTTAAATTTTTGATCGTATTAAACTGATCCGTTAAATCCTTAATTTTGTTAACTGCCGTAAGAAGTTTTTCGGTTGCTTCCAACTCCACATTTATATTTAAAGAAATATCACTGTTATGAAGTTTCGATTCCACTGCCAAAAGAGCAGGATTATAATACTGTTGTGCTGAACCGGTTGCAGCTGCGACACCTGCACCACCCATCGCCATAGCTCTTGCACCTACAGTTTGCCATTTTTCGGCATAAGACGTCTGAGCAACAAGAACGGAAAAAGCCAACGCACAAAAAAATACCTTTTTCATTTTTCAGCTCCTTAATTTTTTCTTAAAATATTGAATTTTAATATTTTTGAGGTTTTGAATTTCGGAATCCTCGTCAAAAACTACTCTTAATTCATAATCTTTCATTTCCTGACTGCCGAATACGGAAATAGCCTGTTTTTTACCGCCGACGGGATAAGTGGAAAAAATTGAAAAATAAGAATTTGTTCTTGCATCGTAAGGATAGTCTTCGTTAAAAGAAACTTTATCGTTTATCAGATATGTGCCGTGTTCACGGTAATATGTTATACCGGCATTCATCAAGTGCACACAAAGTGCTTTGCCGGCTTCCAGAAGATTTTCTTTTTTATATTTTCTGACTATGTATAAAGAAGAAAATACCAGCAGTAATGTCATTATTGCTGCTGCAGAAAATATTACGATGGTATCATTGCTTCTATTTTCTGTCATGGGTATGCGACGGGATTATAGCAAAATTTTTTGCTTTTGACAAATACATATATTGGTTAAGGAAACACTGACTGGAAAAATAATCGAAAAAAATATATAATACTGCAAGATTTTAAAATAAATATGTGTATAAGTTGTTAATAAAATTGTAATTTTATTAACAATCCGCACAAGGTAAACACTATAGTAAACACAAAAATACACTGAAAAATCAACATCTTTTTAATATAAAAAAATACAAACAATATAAAAGTTAATAACGGTAGTTTACTTGTGGATAACTAAAAAATGAATGAACAAAAGCAAAACAACATAGAACTTAATGAAGATTTTCAAAATGCATTAAAAATACTTTTAAAAATCAAAGACAATATTTTTGTTACGGGAAAAGCCGGAACGGGCAAGACCACTTTCTTAAAATTTTTCGTTTCAAAATTCTTAAAAGAATACAAGAAAAAATTTGTTATTCTGGCACCTACCGGCGTAGCGGCACTTAATGCCGGCGGCGAAACGGTTCATTCTTTCTTCAAATTTAAAGTAGATGTTACGCCCGACAAAATAAAAAAGAAGAAGTCCTCCGGAAAAAACGGTAAAGACGGAAAAAACACAAAAAATTCCATATATAAAAATCTTGATTTGATTATAATTGACGAAGTTTCCATGCTCAGGGCAGATCTGTTGGACTGTGTTGACAGGTTTCTGCGGTTTAACGGTCCGGATGAGAATAAGCCGTTCGGCGGTATCCAAATGCTGTTTATAGGCGATTTACTTCAGCTGCCGCCCGTGGTATCAAAAGGCGAAGAAGATTTGTTTAAACAATACTACAAAACTCCTTACTTTTTAAGTGCAAAATGCATGCAGGATGTTTTCTGTCATGTGATAGAATTTACGAAAGTTTACCGGCAGACCGACGAAAAATTTCTGGATATTCTTAATGCAATAAGGGAAAACAATATTGACGACGAAACGCTGGAACTGCTGAACAAAAATGTGGTTAAAATAACCAACGGAACAAACGAGCTGAAAACGGCAAATACGAAGAATACAACAGGCGGCACGACGAAAAATTCTGTGGCGGCAACTTCTAAGGAGACAAATTTCAAGGCGGTAAGTTCCGAAAATAAAAAACTGTCCGTATATCTGACAGGAACCAACAAACTTGCGGAATTTTACAACAACAAATTTCTGAAGCTGATAAACGGTATTGAATATACTTTTAAGGCGGAAACCGAGGAAATTGAAAACGTATCCGTGTTTCCTGCAAGTTACGAGCTGAAACTGAAAATCGGTGCACAGGTAATGATGCTGAATAATGATGCCAACAACAGGTGGGTGAACGGCTCTATCGGAGTAGTGGAAGATATTATGAAAGCAGTTTCTTCGGACAAATATTTGATATATGTTAAAATGCAAAACGGCAAAACTGAAGTGGTAGACCAGCATACATGGGAGCTGATAAAATACAAATGGAACCCTCAGAAAAATGCCATAGAAACAGAAAAGAACGGTTCGTTCTGTCAATATCCGCTGAAACTTGCGTGGGCGGTTACCATACATAAAAGCCAGGGAAAAACTTTTGATAATGTGTTTATAGATTTAGGTTTCGGTGGGGCATTTGCTCCCGGGCAGATGTATGTGGCACTGAGCCGCTGCAGAGAGCTTGCCGGGATAAAACTGAAACATCCGCTGAAAAAAGAAGATATTTTTGCAGACAGAAGAATAAAAGAACTGCTGAAAGAACGTGAACAACGAAACGGCAGCTTATAAATGAAATGCCGAGTGAGTTAAGGAAACGATGTTATCTCGGTATTTTCAAATTGTTATAAATTTTTTCGGCTACCAGCTTATATCCTTGAGAATTCGGATGAACAGAATCGGAAAAAAGTTCTCTTCTGTTCCATATTTCATTTAATATACCGTCAATAAAAACAACATTTTTCTTTTCCGAAACATCTTTTAACAAAATATAAATATCATTCATCTCAATATCCTGCGGAGAAACAACAACTACGTGTGCACCTGCAGAAATCAATTTATCAATAATATTTTCCATATTTTTTCTTGTCTGCCGTAAAGGAACCTGCCGAAAAAAATCATTCGCACCGAACTCAATAATAACAGTTGTTTTCAAAGAATTTATATGTTTTAAAACTTCGTTTATTCTTCTTAAACCGTCTGCGGAAGTATTACCGTTAATCCCTAAATTAATAACCGGACAATTAACTTTCTGCTGCAAATAATACGGATACCCTTTTCCGTCCGAAGCACCGTAACCTTTTGTAAGGCTGTCGCCAAAACAAATAATCTGCTGTTTGATTTCTGAGGAAGAGGAACTTCTTTTACCGCAGGCCGAAAGAATAAAAGCAAAACCTATTAAAAATAATAATAAAAAATATTTCTTCATATTTTTAGGAAACATTGATTAATTAATTTTTTAAAATTTCAAATTAAAAAATGCCCGGCAAAAAAATATTATTAAAATAATACAATATTTTTATTTTAAAATACAAATTTATTTGCAGTTCAACCGTTGAAAGACAATTTACAATTTAGAATTGAACGGTGAGAAATGCGGTTGAGAAGCTGAGGAGCTAAGAGGCTGAGGGAAGTTGAAATGATTAAGAAAGATAAAAGAGACGGGAACTTTTTACTGTAACCGCCTCTTT
>CAJOOL010000050.1 GCA_905236115.1 uncultured Endomicrobiia bacterium | reverse complement strand
GGACTGACTATAACTTTTGCGTTGATTGCTTCCGTTATTGCAACGATGGTTTTCATCCCTCCGCAGATTTACCGCTGGCAGAATAAGTTTGATTTGGATTTTCAGAAATGGTATATAAAAATCCGTCATATTTACGGGAAAATTTTAAAATTCTGTTTCCGCAGACAGACGTATGTATGGCTGTTTGTTTTGTTTCTGTTTTTTGTTTCTGCAAGAATTATGATGACCAGAGATTCCGAATTTATGGACGCAGCAAACGTCAACACGTTTCGTATAGGTATACAGTTTCCGCCCGCAACCAGAATAGAAGTTTCCAATGAAATTGTCCGCAAAATGGAAAAAGCTTTAATGGAATATAAAGATCAGGTTGAAAGAGTTTCTTCCAAAGTTGAAAAACTCCACACTTTTGTAGAAGTTACCGTTTATGAAAAAGCCGAAGAATTTAAGGAAGAATTCAGAAAACGTTTCGGGGAATTTTCTCCGGCGTTTGTGTATTTTCAGGATTCGCAAAGTGCCGCTTCAAAAGAAATTTATGTGGATTTTTACGGGCAGAATTATGATACTTTAAAGCAACTGGCATTTTCCGCTTCCGGTAAACTTCAGCAGGTTAAAGGGCTTACCGACGTAAAGATAAGAATGAGAGAAGACGAGCCGGAAGTTATATTGAATGTGGATTATGACAGGCTGGCTGTTTTCGGTTTGACGACATATTTTTTAAGCAACACTCTTCACTGTCAGATAAGAGGTCTTATAGCAACGCAGTACAGGACGGAGGGTAAAGAAGTGGAAACCATCTGCCGTCTGTATCCCAACAGTATCACGCATGTTGACCAAATTCCTTTTCTCGGTATAGTAAACCCCAGAGAAGATGTTGTTTATGTCGGGCAGGTTACCGATATGAAACAGCAGAAATCCAATCAGGAAATTTGGCGTAAGAATAAAAAAAGATTTATTCAGATAAGTGCCAACAGAGCGAAAGTCGGCTTGACCACTGCGGCAAACAAAATAAAAGCCGCTTTAAAAACCGTGGCATTTCCGCAGGATTATTCTTTTAATATTTCAGGCGACTACGAAAAAACGGTAAAAAACAGAGGTCAGTTTATGCTGGCCGTTTCTTTAACCGTCATATTGATATTTTTTGTTTTGGCTTCTATTTTTGAATCTTACATGCAGCCCGCCCTGATAATGTTTTCGCTTCCGTTAAGCATAATAGGTGTGGCACTTTCACTGTGGGCGTTTAAAAAATCCATAAGTCTGGGTGTGTGGATAGGTATAATGATTTTGTTCGGCTGTATCGTCTACAGCTCAATTATTATTGTTGACAAAATCAATCAAAGACGTGCAGGCAGAACAAATTTAATGAGAGTAATTTTTGAAAGCTGTAAAGAGAGGTTAAGACCGGAACTTATAACGCTGTTAATGAAAACGCTCGGTCTTTTGCCTATGGTATTAAGCAGGGATGAATCTTCGGCAATGTGGGCTTCTTTGGGCTTGACCGTTTTATGCGGAACGATTACCGGAACCATGCTTACGATGTTGATAATTCCGACGGCATATTATGTGCTGGAAAGACCGAAAAGCAGCGTGAAAGCATTCTTCAGACAGCTCGGTCTTGTTGCGGTATTTAATTTACTGATGAGACTGCATAAGAGATTTTTTAAAACAATGTATAATGTATAATGAACGGCAACGACAAAACAACAATTAATAATTAAAAATTATTTTTTGAACAGAGTTCAAAAAATCTAAAATAATTGTAGTTATTCCGGCATTGTACATTATACATTAACAAATTTTGGCTTTATCAAAAATTTATAAAAAGCAAATATAAAAATGTAAGGAAAGAAAACAATGAGTTTACTAAGACTTCCCGTAGACAGGCCGGTTACCACGGTTATGATATTTTTGTCGGTTATTCTTATGGGGTTGATTGCGTTCGGCAGAATCCCGCAGGAACTTTTCCCCGCTATGGAATATCCGCAGATAACTATAGTTACAAAATACGAGGGGGCAGGCCCGGAAGAAGCCGAAAAACTTATCAGCAAAATCATAGAAGAAACGGCAGGCACCGTAAAAAATATCAAGAGAGTTTCTTCCATTTCAAAAGAGGGCGTATCCATAGTTTCCTGTGAATTTATGTGGGGAACCAATATGGATTTTGCTTCTATGGACGTAAGAGAAAAAATAGATTTGGTAAAAGAATCCCTGCCCAAAGATGCACTGGAACCTGTGGTATTGAAATATAACCCTATGCAGGGCGAAGCCATGATTCTTTCCGCAGGTTATACCGATATCAGTCCGAACTTAATGCAGATGGCGGACTTACGCCACACCATAAAAAAGAATGTTAAAGACGAACTTGAAAGGCTGGAAGGCGTGGCGAAAGTGGATTTAAAAGGCGGCGAACAGAAAGAAATTCTCGTTGAAATAGATAAGGGAAGACTGCTTGCCAATCAGCTGTCAATTACCGATGTTATCAACTCTCTGCAAACGGCCAACATCACTTATCCTGCAGGAACAATCAAAGAAGAAAAACACGAATACATAGTAAAAACCGTCGGTGAATTTAAAGATTTAAGCGATATAGAAAATCTTTCTTTCGGTAAAAGAGATAACAAAGGCGGCGAAGCCAGATACAGAAAAGACAGAAGTTACGAGGGTGAAACCGGCGAAAAAATAATTTATATGCGGGATATTGCCAAAGTGAAAGAATCTTTAAAAGACAGAAAAGGACTTTCCAGATATAATTCCAAAGACAATGTTTCCATAAGCGTTTTTCCTCAGTCCGGTGCCAACCTTATCAATATGTCAAAACTCGTTAAAGAAAAATTAAAAGAGCTTAAAGAAAAACTTCCGGGAAACATAGAAATAAAAGTAATTTACGACCAGTCTATATTTATCAAAAAATCTTTAAATAATATTTACGAGTCCGGTCTTCAGGGTATTCTGCTTACGTTTATTCTTCTTTATTTCTTTATGAAAAGTTTTGTCGGTTCAAGCATTATCAATACCGCCATTCCTATAAGTTTATGTGTTACTTTAAGTATTATGTATTTTCAGGGTATCACACTGAATTCTATGTCGCTGGGCGGTCTTACTATCGGTATCGGTATGGTGGTGGATAACGGAAATGTCGTTATAGAAAATATTTTGTTGGAACTTCACAGGAATAAAGAACTGCCGAAAAAAGAATGTATCTACAATGCTACATCCACGCTTTTTGCGGCAATATTAAGCTCAACCGTTACAACAGTTGCCGTGTTTATTCCTTTTGTTTTTATTACCGGTATGATAGGTCAGCTTTTTAAACAGCTGGCACTTACCATTACTTACGCAATGGCGGCATCTGTGTTTTCGGCTATGTTTCTTGTTCCTCGTTTGGCACTTACCGCAAACGTTAAAAATATTTCCATTACAGCCGGAAGAAATGCCATTATGGAATATTTTGTTCCTCTATTAAAACAAACTTTAAATTTTAAAGCATTTCAGGTTTTCGTATTTATTTTATTTTATGCTGTTGTCGGTGCGTTTACCGCATATTATATCCCAAAAGAATTTATGGCAAAAACCGACGAAAGAAGATTTACTTTAAATATTTCTTTACATCCCGATACTCCGCTGGAAGTTACCGACGGAATAGTTAAAAGGATAGAAGATGCCATATCAAAATATGACGAAATTAAAGATATTTCCACAACGGTCGGTTCCACCGGGGAAGATTCCGGAGCAGGTGCGGTTGAAACTACGGGCGTTTATCAGGGAAGAATTATCGTAAATCTTACGCCGAAAGGACTTTCCACCAATGAAATTGTTGCGGATTTAAGCGACGAAATAAAACGCTGGAACGTAAAAAATTTGGAAATAGAATTTGTTACCCAGCAGGGAATGTTCGGCTCGGGTATCGGTTCGTCTTCCGGTGTTACCGTTGAGTTGAAAGGAAAAGAATTATCCAAGCTCAGAGAATATGCCGATAAATTAAAATCGCAGATGGAATCAATGCCGCAGTTTTACGGAATAAAAATTGATCCGTCCGATGAAATTCCCGAGCTCAGATTGAATATTGACAGAGAAAGAGCATCGTTATTCGGGCTGTCCACTCAGGATATTTCGCAGATGTCTCTTGCCGCAATTAAAGGCTTTGTCGCTACGAAATTAAAACTTCCCGACGACGAAATGGATATAAGAGTCCGTATGAAACCCGAAGACAGAGACAGTTTGGATAAAGTTCTTGAAATGACGGCATATTCTTCCTGGGGTATGACTATCCAGCTTAAGCAGATTGCACAGGCAAATTTTGTTAAAACGCTTCCCGCCATCAAGAGAATTGAGGGAGAAAGAACTTATCTTGTTACTGCCAATGTCAAAGGCAGTTTTACCGAAGCGGTTAAAGAGCTTCAGGAACTTTTGGATGATATGTATGACAACAGAGATGTCAGTGCATTTATCACCGGTGAAATGCTTGCCATGAAAGAAGCTCTGTCGGAAGTTTCTTTTGCTTTAATTCTTGGAGTAATAATTATTTATATGATACTTGCTTCTCAGTTTGAAGATTTGCTCCAGCCGATAATTGTTATGACGGCTGTTCCTTTGGGTATTATCGGTTCTTTGGTTGTGTTGTTTATTACCGGGCAGTCTATCAACTCCATATCAATGCTGGGGCTTATAATGTTGGTCGGTAACGTGGTAAATATTTCCATTCTTCTTGTTGACCGATACAACAATCATTATCAGAAAAATCCGGACAAATACAGAGATATTGTTGCGTTAAAACAGATGGTTGTTGATGCTACCGCCGACCATATCAGGCCTATCATAATGACCACGTTGACAACTGTTGTCGGACTTATTCCTTTGGCATTGGGGCTTGGCGAGGGTGCTGCCACCAACCAGCCTATGGCTATTGCGGTTTGCGGCGGTTTGGTGTTTGCATTAGGGCTGGCACTGCTGTTTGTTCCGTTTATTTATCTGTATTCCAAAGGTATGAGAAATAAGGACGCCGAAGAGTTTATTAATTGAAAGGTTGAAGAGTTGAACAGTTGAAGAGTTGCCGTTGTTGGTCGTTCTCAGCTTTTCAGCCTCTCAGCTTCTCAGCTGCCGTTCTCATTTCTCTCTTCAAAAGAGCAATTTCTTTTTTCAATAAAGAGTTTTCTTTTTTTAAAATTATGTTTTCTTCTCTTAGATTTGCATCTTTATCTTTCAAAACATTTCCTACGCAGGCATCCAAAAACAGTTTTAAAGGAACATCCGTTTCCCGAGAAATTTTCTTAAGCGTATTTAAAGACGGGTTTCTTTTTCCGGAAATCCACTGGCTTATCATACTTTCGCCCACATCAATTTTTTTTGCAAAATTCTGCTGTGTCATTCCTGTTTTTTTTACGGCATTTCTGATAATTTCACCGAGTTTATTTCGTGCCATTTTTTTAATTTCCAAAAAAATACTTGACATATTTTAATAAATTGATTAAAATATGAGTAAAATAAGATTAAAAAGAAAGTTTTGTTATAAAAATAAAAGCCGAGCGTGCTGCTAACATAGCAACAGCTTGTAAAAAAAGATAAATACTTTTCCGAGGCTTTATCTTCTCGGCGGTAGTATACAAAATCGCAAAGCGATTTTGTATAGCTGAGGAGCTCTTTAAAAAAGTCTGTCATTCCCGAAAAGTGCGTAGCACTTTGTTTCCTTAATCGGGAATCTATGTTATAAAAACTCCTCTTTGCCGTCATTGCGAGGAGCAACGAAGTTGCGACGAGGCAATCTTGTCGTTTGAAAAGAGGAACCCGAGGGATTAGCCTCGGATAATATATAGATTTTTTGCGAAGCAAAAAATACAAAATAAGTAAAGGAGAAAAACTATGAAAAAATTCAGAATCAAGCAAAAGTCAAATCGCAGTGGTTTTACATTGGTAGAGCTGGTAATCGTTATCGCAATTGTTATTATTTTGTCAGTAATTTCAGTGCCGATTTATAGGGGGTATGTGGATAAATCCAAAATGGCAGAGGGATATGCTCTTCTGGGAACAATATTATCTGCACAGAAAGCTTATTATTCGGAGTATGGAAATTTTTTAACACATAAAGATAGTAGTGGTGATACAGTTTATGATGTTGTTCTTGGGATAGACGGAAGAAGTAATAAATATTTCTCTAATTTTTGGGTTGGAACAGCAAAAAGTATTGATTCTAAAATTCAATTTGAAGCTGGTGTATATGCAAAAGATGAATTAAAAGGCGGAATAATAAAATCAAGAATTTTTATGGTGCATAATATAACAAGTGGAACTAGTTTTACAAATCAATAATAATGGATAATTTTTAAAATAAAAAAACAACAAAGAAAAGGATTAATTCATAGCGTTAATCCGAAAAACGAAAGCAGAGTAAGGAATTTTCCCTATTCTGCTTTCTCAACTTTTCAACTTCT
>CAJOOL010000049.1 GCA_905236115.1 uncultured Endomicrobiia bacterium | reverse complement strand
CTTCGGGCTTTACTCATTCATAATTAATCAGTGTTTCCTTAAGAGATTATGTGAGCGGATGAGTATCGGAGGAAAAGAATATGATTAAAAAAATTTTCGGGTTTTGTATAAAAACTTTCATTATTTTGGCCATTCTTGCCGTTGCGGGGTATTACGGATTTAATATTTTGATGTCGGCATTCGTGCAGGAAAAAGCCGAAACTTTAGTTCCCGACTTGCAGGGAAAAAGTTTGACAGAATGTCTTGAGATACTTTCTCAGTCAAAACTTGCACTGATAAAAGACGGAGAGGAATTCAATCAGGATATTCCCGAGGGAGTAGTTATCAGGCAGATACCGCCCGCAGGCATAAACGTTAAAGAGGGTAAAGTTATCAGAATTACCGTCAGTCAGGGCGGCGAGATAGTATACGTTCCCGACCTTAAAGGACAGACCATACGAGCAGCCACAATATCGCTGCGTTCACTGGGATTGGTTTTGGGCGAGCTGACAAAACGTTCTTCCATAAAGTATGAAGAGGGAATAGTTTTGGAACAGGACCCTGCCGCAGGTTCAACGATAGAAAAAGATTCTTCAATAAATGTTTTGGTATCCAACGGTGCACCTGCCGACGGAACGCTTCTAATGCCCGACCAGATAGGAAAGACTGCGGAGGAAGCAAAGAAGTGGGCAATAGAAGAAAATTTGGAAGTTGAAGTTATCGCTCAGAAAACTTCTCTTGCAAACCCGGGATTTGTTTTCAAACAGAAACCCGAAGCAGACAAAAAAATAGACGACGGTTCAAAAATTATTTTCTATGTTGCCGATGAAGAAAGTGCCTTAGTTTCAGAAGAAAAAACTTTTGAATATATAGTTCCCGAGGGAAAAGGAAGCAAGAGAGTTCGGCTGGTATTGAGCGACGAAAACGGCGAAAAAGATATTTTCAACGGTGTCAGAGAAAGCAAAACAAAAATTTCCGTTCCCGTAAAATATAACGGCAAGGCAAAAGTAAAAATATTCATTAACAATATTTCAATAGAAGAAAAGGAATTAAAAGCTTAATTATGAAAAAATTTTTGGTTGCACCGTCTATTTTATCTGCCGATTTTGCAAACCTCGGCAGAGACATTGCCGCTGTAGAAAATGCCGGTGCCGATTGGCTGCATATAGATGTTATGGACGGACATTTTGTGCCTAATATCACCATAGGCCCTGTCGTTGTAAAATCCATAAAAAAATGTTCCGGGATGTTTTTTGACGTTCATCTTATGATAACAAATCCTGAAAAATATTGGGAAAGTTTTTACAAAGCAGGTGCGGATTTGATAGTGTTTCACAGTGAAGTTTTATGTGATAAAATGCAGCTGGTAAAAGACATCAAAAGTGCAGGCATTAAAGCAGGCCTTTCCATAAAACCGAAAACGCCGGTTAAAAGTATTTTGGAATTTTTACCTTTTATTGATACGGTTCTTGTAATGACGGTAGAGCCGGGCTTCGGCGGGCAGAGCTTTATGCATGATATGGTGCCGAAAATTTCCTGCTTAAGAAAAATTATAGACGAAAAAAAATACAATTGTTTGGTGGAAATTGACGGCGGAATAAATTTTGATACGGCCAAAATTTGTGCCGGTGCAGGTGCGGATGTTTTGGTCAGCGTAAGTTTCATTTTCTCGGCGAAAGATATTGAAAAGACAATTTATAATTTACAATTTGGGCAGCAGCATTAACATTATAAACATTATGATTAAAAAACTGAAAATACTGTTGTTAATATTTTTTCTTGCTGGTATGTTATCGGTTCCGCATATTGTTTTCTGCGAAGATACGGATGATAATGAAGATCGGACGGGAAAAAAATCTTTCATATCAAACTTCATAACAAAAAAAATATCCAATAACAAAACCAAAAAAATTATTATGGATGCAAATGACGAGCTGACATCCGCAGTAAACGGCTGCATACACGGCGAATACGAAAATGTTGATAAAAATTTTCATAAATTTCTGGAAAAAATAAACTCTTTGGAATTGTCTCCCGAAGAGATAGAATTTCTTCTTACCGACTGTGAAAATATGCTGAGAAAAATAAAAAATATGAACGATATTTATGTCGGCAAAAGCAACTTAAAACACGGAAATATTTCCGAAATTCCTTTAACTTATGACGAAGAAAGTATAGACAAATGGATGAACATTTATACCAATGAAAAAGGTACTGCTAAACAAAATATGCGGACGGCTTTGGAGCGGAGCGGAAAATACAGAGATATGATTCTTTCCGTTTTAAGAGAATACGATTTACCCGAAGAACTGCTGTATCTTCCCGTAGTGGAAAGTCTTTTTAACAACAACTGCGTATCACGTGCAAAGGCTGTCGGTATGTGGCAGATAATGGCTCACAGAGGGCAGGCTCTTGGGCTGAAAATAAATTACTGGATAGACGAAAGACGCGACCCGGAAAAGGCCACGCATGCGGCGGCGAAATATCTTCAGGAACTTTATCTTCTTTTAAACGACTGGCATTTGGCACTTTCGGCATACAACAGGGGCGAATACGGATTGATAAGCGACTTGAAATTTTCCAATTCTTCTTCCATGTCGGATATGAAAAACAGAAACGCTTCACCGAAAGAAACGCTTAATTATCTTCCTCAATTTATCGTGGCCGTAAAAATCGCCAAAAATCCTGAGGCTTACGGTTTTTACGATATAGAATATCAAGAACCTTTGAAATATGATACGGTAATTATTGACAAAGTGATAGATTTAAAAGTGGTTGCAAAATGTGCCGATACCACCGTGGAAAAAATAAAAGAATTAAATCCTGCACTTTTGGCGTGGTGCACTCCGCACGGATACCAAAATTTTGAGCTGCATATTCCCGAAGGAACAAAAGATATTTTTTATGAAAATATTTTGAAAGAAAAAGATTTAAACCCCAGCCCGGGATTTATAAAATACAAAATAAAAAAAGGCGAATATCTGGAAAAAATAGCAAACGATTTTAAGACGACGGTTAACGCAATAAAAGAAGATAATCCGAAGCTAAAAAAACAGAAATACATTCAGCCCAATCAAATTATTGTTGTACGTCCGGGAAGAAAGTATTACACGAAATAACATTTGCAAAATAAAAAAATGAGAATAGTAATAAAAATAGGCACCAGCACCTTAACCGACAAAAACGGAATACTTAATACAGCGTATATAGATTCTTTTGCACGGGAAATTGCTCTTGTAAAAAAAGAAAAAAACGTTGATATAATTATCGTAAGTTCCGGTGCCATACGTGCGGGTTTAAGCTATATGGGCTTAACAAAAAAACCGAAACTTTTACGCCAGAAACAGGCGTTTGCTTCCATAGGACAGCCGTTGATAATGCAGGCTTACAGACAGGCATTTAAACCGTTGAATTTAATGGTTTCGCAAATGCTTTTAACCAGATACGATTTTGACGACAGACAGCGTTATATAAATATCAGAAATTCCTTAAACGAACTTCTTCTTATGAAAAATATTATTCCGATAATTAACGAAAACGATACCATTTCCGTTGACGAAATAAACTTCGGCGATAACGATACTTTAAGTGCAGTTGTGGCTTCTTCCGTGCAGGCCGATATGCTGTTTATTCTTACCGATGTTGACGGGCTGTATAACGGCATCCCGGGGAAATCCGAAATCATAAGAAAGATAACAAAAATTACGGATGAACTTTTGGAGATAGCTTCGCCGAACTCTTCCAGCGGAAAAGGAACCGGTGGAATGAAAACGAAACTGATTGCCGCCAAAATTGCCGCAAGCTCCGGCGTAAAAACTTTTATTACGAACGGTTCAAAACTGAATTTGATATATGATGCCTGCGGCGGTAAAGAAATAGGCACATGCATACTGCCGGGAACGAAAATTCAGTCCAGAAAATCATGGATAGCTTTCGGTAAAAAAACAAAAGGTTTTGTATTGATTGATGCTGCCGCTGCCGTTGCGGTGAGAAACAAAAATAAAAGTCTTTTGGCTTCGGGGATAGTATCTTCCGGAGGGAATTTTAACAGAGGCGACACCGTCAGCATTATGGTACCCGACCCGATAGAAAAACAAAATATAGAAATTGCCAGAGGCTTGACAAATTATAATCGGCAGGATTTATTGAAAATTATCGGCAAGTCTTCCGCGGAGATAAAAAAAGAATTCCCCTATATGCTGTGCGAGGAAGTAATTCATAAGGATAATTTGGTTGTGATTAAATAAGAGATACTTTTTGTTAGGGTTTTTGTTGCCGGAGTTTTTTCTGCCGGGATTTTTACAGTATTTTACTTTCCAAAATTTTAATTTTTTCTTTCAGCAGTTCCACATCTTTTTTTAAAGAGATATTTTCCGCTTCAATACGTTTGTTGTCCTGTTCAATAAAAGCTATTTTTGAATTTACGGTTTTATCGTATTTGGCTGCCGGCTTTTTTTCTCCGGCAGTTTTTTCCGTTCCGTCTGCTCCGTCTGTTCCCTTTATTATCGTTGTTTCTTTTGTTATTGCTGTTCCGGCGGATTCTTGAAAAAAATAATCAACAGGCAGTTTTAAAACTTCGGAAATTTTTTTTAAGTTTTTTGCCGACGGGTTTCTAACGCCTGTAATCCACTGGCTTACCAAAGCCCTTACCGTCCCGATTTCTTTGGCAAATTCTTCTTGAGTAAAACCTGCCTTTTTTATTGTCTCTTTTAAAATTTTTCCGAACATAAAAACCCTTTAAGGAAAATAAAACATTGACAAAACAAAAATAATAAGCTATACTTTTGATAGCATTATAATAGCTAAAAGATAGCATAAAAGAGACAAAATACAGCCGAGCGAATTACTACATAGCGATAGTTTGATAAAAAGATAAATGCCTGCCACAGAATTTTATCTCTCGGTGATTATATAAAATCGTTCTTTAAAAAGCAACAATTATAAATTGCCGTATAGTCTGTCATTCCCGAAAAGTGCGAAGCACTTTGTAGTCGTTAATCGGGAATCTATGTTATAAAAACTTCTCTTTGCCGTCATACAAACAAAAGAGGAACCCGAGGGGTTAGCCTCGGATAATTGAAACAGTTTTTTTTGCGAAGCAAAAAATAGTTTGTCATCCCCGAATGTCTCT
>CAJOOL010000048.1 GCA_905236115.1 uncultured Endomicrobiia bacterium | reverse complement strand
TGCGGTTTGGATATTTTTAAATATGTCCTTTTGAAACTCAGCAAAAAGTTTAAATTTCAAGTATTTAAGAAAGACGGCGACACATTAAAAAGAGGCGACGTAATATTAAAAGTGAAAGGTCCCGCAGCAGAGCTTCTTGCAGGGGAAAGAACGGCACTTAACTTCATACAGAAACTTTCCGGTATTTCCACCACAACAAATAAATTCGTTAATTTGGTAAAAGGTTCTAAAGCTGCAATCATTGACACCAGAAAAACTCTTCCCGGTTTCAGAAATGTTTCCAAATATGCCGTCCGTTGCGGCGGCGGTAAAAACCACAGAATGAACCTTTCCGATATGGTGTTGATAAAAGACAATCATTTGGCTTTGATAGATAATCTCACGCAGAAAGTAAAAGATATCAGAAAAAAATATAAAAAACTTCAAATTCTTGTAGAGTGTGAATATCAAAGGCAGGTTAGGGATGCCATAGCGGCAAAAGCCGATATTATAATGCTGGACAATATGAAGCCTGCCGACCTTAAAAAAATGGTTAAATTAATCAGAGATAATTCTACCGAAGATTACAAACCTCAGATAGAAATTTCCGGCGGGGTAAATTTTAAAACGATAAAAAATTATGCCAATCTGGGAATAGAAAGAATTTCTATAGGTATGATTACTCATTCGGCACCGTCGTTAGACATTTCTTTGGAAGTTGAAATTCATAAGTAGTTTCGGAAATTCAAAAATGCCACACTTCTATATTAATCCCGAAAATATAAAAGATAAATCATTTATAATTGAAAACGAGCAGTTTCATTATCTTTCCAATGTCAGAAGATTTTCTTTAAACGATGAAATAAATATTTTTGACGGTTTGGGCAATTCTTACAGAGCAAAAATTACTGAAATCGGTAAGAAAAGCTTAAAAGGTATTATTTTATCGTCAAAAACTTTTGTAAAACCGAAAATTGAAATTACTCTTTATACCGCCGTGCCTAAAGGGGAACGGTTTGACTGGTTGGTGGAAAAATCTTCTGAAATCGGCGTATCAAAAATTGTTCCGGTGATATATTTAAGAAGTGTTGTTAAGGATTTTTCAAAAAATAAAATAGAAAGATATAAAAAAATTTCCGTTTCCGCCAGTTCGCAAAGCCGGCGTGCCGATATTATGAAAGTGGAAAATCCGGTAAAGTTTTGTGATATTATTGAAAAAGTTTCGTATATGGAAAATACATTAAATATTATGCCTTACGAGAGCGAAGAAAAAAATAAAATTCTTTCCGTTCTTCAGAAAACCGAAAAGGAAAATAAAATTAAAAACGTAAATATTTTTATAGGTCCCGAAGGCGGATTTGATAATACGGAAACGGATTTGGCTTTTAAAAATAATTTTAAAATAGTTACACTTGGCAAAAATATTTTAAGGGTGGAAACGGCGGCCATAACGGCTGCAAGCATAGTAACGGCAGTTTACGGCAATTTATAATTTACAGTTTGCATTTACAATTCGGACGGCAATGAAAAAATTATTTATTTACACTTTCGGATGCAAAATTAATCAATACGAAAGTCAGATTATCAGAGAAAAATATTGTCTTAAAGATTATCAATATACGGGCAGTTTTGAGCAGGCTGATGTTATTATTATAAATTCCTGTTCGGTAACCGCACACGCCGATAAACAGTGCGACCAAATAATTAATAAATTTCATAATAAAAATCCCAAAGCAAAAATTATTTTAACCGGATGTTATGCGAAAGTTTCAAAAGATAAAATACTGCAAAAATTTCCCTTTACTGATATAAAAGAAAAAGAATTTTTTTTATCCGGTATTAAGCAGAAAATAACTTCTTTTGAAAATCATTCCAGGGCATTTGTGAAAATTCAGGACGGCTGCAACAATTTCTGTTCTTACTGTATAGTTCCCTATGCAAGAAACAAAATGTGGTCTAAACCTGTTGAAGAAATAATTGAAGAAATAAACAATCTTTTATGTATGGGATACAGCGAGATAGTTCTTACCGGAATTCATATCGGCAAGTACGATAAAGGAATATCTTTTTTGCTTTCGGAAATTTATAAAAAAATAAATAAATATTTCAGAATACGTCTTTCTTCCATAGAAGTAAATGAAATTACCGGCGGACTTATTGATATAATGAAAACGGAAAAAGAAAGATTTTGCAGTCATTTGCATATTCCGTTGCAGTCTGCAAGTGATAAAGTTTTAAAAGATATGAAAAGACTTTATACGTCAAAAGATTTTCTTGATAAAATTAATCTGCTGAAAAATTTTTTCCCCGATATTGCTTTGACAACGGATGTAATCTGCGGGTTTCCGACTGAGGGAGAAGAAGATTTTGATATTACATATAATTTTTTAAAAGACAATGAATTTGCAAGGCTTCATGTTTTTCCTTTTTCTGCAAGGCAGGGAACGGAAGCGTTTTTATTAAAGCCTGTTTATAAGAACGGCGAACTTAAAGTAAGAACCGATAAACTTCTTAAACTTAATGGATTTTTAGTTAAAAAATATTTTGAAAAATTTGCAGGCACCGTAAGAAAATCCGTTTCTTTAAAGGGAAACAAAGCTCTTACCGACAATTATCTTACCATAGAAAATATCCAAAAACAAACCGGCATTTTTGATGTGCTTGTCTGACATGCTGTCGGTTAGCCCATGCGGAAAAATATTGAAGGATTTGATAGAAAATATATTCTCTGTGTATGCCTTGCCGTTCTTCAACCTTTCAGCTGTCCTCAATATTGTTGAATAAGATTTCTGATTTTTTTATCAATGAATTTAGGTTCCAGTACTTTGATGTTTGGCAGCCATTGAAGCACCGTCGGAATAATTTCTTGTATTTTTGATACTTTACACTCCACAATCAAAGAACCGTCTTCGGTTTCTTCCGCTATTTGCTGAAGAGGAAAATATTGTTTCATTTTAAAATATTTTGAAACTTTTTT
>CAJOOL010000047.1 GCA_905236115.1 uncultured Endomicrobiia bacterium | reverse complement strand
TCTTCCCGAAACAAGAAGAAACGAAATTTTGGGAAAACTCAGACTTGGGCTGGAAGACATCAGCATTTCCCGTGCGGCATTGGACTGGGGAATACCTCTTCCTTTTGACAAAAGTCAAACCGTGTATGTTTGGGTGGACGCATTAATTAATTATGTTTCCGCAATCGGATATAAAGACAACAAAGAAATGTTTGAAAAATACTGGCCTGCCGATATGCACTTAATGGCAAAAGATATTTTGTGGTTTCACAGCGTTATTTGGCCGGCTCTTCTTATGGGTGCCGATATTCCCGTGCATAAAAGAGTGTATGCACACGGATTTTTTACAATCAACGGCGACAAAATGTCCAAAACTATAGGCAACGTTATCACCCCTGCACAGCTTGTAGAAAAATTCGGTGTTGACCCTGCCAGATATTTGGCTGTTTCTTTAATACCGTTTGGCCCCGACGGCGATATTTCCATGGAAGCATTGACGAAAAAATATAATGTGGATTTGGCAAACAATTTGGGTAATCTTGTTTCCAGAACAAATAAAATGGCCGAAAAATATTTCGGCGGGGAAGTTCCCGAATGTAAAGTTGAAGATGTTTTGACAAAAGAAGCTGCCAAAATTTTGGACGGACAAGGGCAATACGGAAGATACATTGAAAATATGCAATTTCATAAATCTTCCGAACTTCTTCAGCAGGCAATAACATTAATCAATCAGCAGATAGAGCAGGACGCCCCCTGGAAGCTGGCAAAGACGGATACAAAAAAACTTGCCGAATGTATGTATTGTTATTTTCAGGCAACGGATTTGATAACGCTTCATTTGGTGCCTTTTATGCCGGTCATTTCGGAAAAGATTTGGAAGTTAAACGGTGCGGCCGGAAATATAATTGATATTGCAAAAAAATATTTTGCCGACGGCATTCTGCCGGAAGCGGGCTTTTCCCCGGCAGGCAGCAAACTGGGTGCATTTGAAATCCTTTTCCCGAGAATCTCCTGAGATGTTTTTTTGGTGTTGATTATTCGCTCATTCGGGAAAGCAAAAAGTTTATCTACGTTAATTAACAGCAGTAAATACCCTGATATAAAACGCGGTATAAAATTTTTTAACGGAAATACAGGTTATTCAAACAATGTTTATTCTTTCCCGTATTTCTGTGCATTTCTTTTGAAGAAATTTTTGGGAAAAATACAATAGAAAATACAAACAAAAACCTAAAATGTCATTGACAACGTGCTAGTTTTAAGGTATAATACATAATAATGGAGTGTGATATGTAAAATTTTTGTAAAAAATATGTGAAAACGGTATTATCAAAAGATTATTAAAAGAATGTCTTTAAAGGAGCTATAATGGCGTTGGATATCTTTAAAAAAAAGTACATAGGAGAGGTTCTTTTAAATAAAGGTTATATTACCAGAGAACAATTGCAAGAGGCTGTTAAAGAGTCTTTGGGCAAGAAACAAAAACTTGGTGAATATCTTATTTCCAAGGATTATGTTTCCGAGGGAGACTTTTTAGAGTGTCTTGCTATTTCTTTGGGTGTGGAATATGTCAAACTTGAAGAAATCAACATAAAAGAAGATATTCTCCTTGCCATAGACGAAAAAAACGCCAGAAAATATATGGCCATTCCTATAGGCTTAAGCGGGGAATCTTTGGTAGTTGCCATGGAAGACCCGTCCAATGTCATATATAAAGAAGAGCTCGCCAAACTTACCGGAAAGAGAATTTCGGCCGCTTTATCTTCCAAAAGCGATATATTGTCTTCAATAGAAAGATTTTATGTCAGAAGTTCTCTGGGTGACGGATTTGAAGAGAACGAAATCAAAGCGGTGGAAGAACAGAATAACCAACAGGAAAACGACATCAATGATACCGAAGCCGCCCCTGTCGTAAAATACGTAAATTCCATATTTTTTGATGCTATTACCAAGAAAGCCAGCGATATTCATTTGGAGCCTTTTGAAAAAGAAGTTTCTTTAAGAATGAGAATTGACGGTGAGCTGAGAACAATGCACGCTCCCGCCAAAAAATATTATTCGGCAATCGTATCCAGAATAAAAATTATGTCGTATTTGGATATCGCCGAAAGACGTCTTCCTCAAGACGGTAAATGCAGAATTAACGTTTTAAATCAGACAATAGATGTGCGTGTTTCCATTATCCCCACGATATGGGGGGAAAAGGTGGTGCTGAGAATTCTGGCCAAGAGTTTGTTCGGTTTGGATATAACAAAAGTGGGCTTCAGCGAAAAAGAACTGGCAATGTTCAGAGAAGCAATCACGCTGCCTTACGGAATGATACTGGTAACAGGACCTACATCCAGCGGTAAAACCACCACGCTTTATTCCGCACTTTCCGATATTAACAAACCCGATATCAACATTGTTACCGTAGAAGACCCCGTAGAATACGAGCTGAAAGGTATCAATCAGGTTAATGTCCGTCCTAACATAGGTTTGGACTTTTCCATGGTGTTAAGAACGTTTATGCGTCAAGACCCGGATGTTATTCTGGTGGGAGAAATCAGAGACTCCGAAACCGCCAAGATTGCTATTCAGGCCGCTCTTACGGGACATTTGGTGTTTTCAACATTACATACCAACGACACTGTAAGCACCATTTCCAGAATGGTGTTTATGGGCGTGGAAGAATATTTGCTTTCCGATGCTTTAAGTATGGTTATTGCACAGAGACTTGTGCGTGTGATTTGCCCTACGTGCAAGCACGAAGTTACCGACCTGCCGGACAGAATTTACGATAAACTTGGTCTTGACAGAAGCGTTAAAATTTATGCCGGTCAGGGTTGCAGAAACTGTGACGGGACCGGATATAAGGGCAGAACCGCAATTTTTGAAATTTTAAGTATTTCCAAAGATATTAAAAATGCCATATCAAAAGGTGCAGGCTATGTGGAGCTGAAAGATATGGCACTTAAAGAGGGGCTGGTTACTTTGAGAGAGGCAGCCATTAAGAAGTTAAAAGAGGGTGTAACCACCGTGGAAGAAGTTCTGTCAACTACGGTAACGGAAAAGTAGAACGGCAATGTATAATGTATAATTAACGACAACGACAGTTTACGAAAATTAACGGCAATTTTCAATTTTCAATTTGTAATTAATGATGTAAAGGATATAAAAAATGCCAAAAATCAGGTACAAAGCCAGAAATGCCAGAGGAAGAATAGTAAATGCTTCCATTAACGCCGCCAATGACAGTAAAGCAATAGAGCTTTTAAATGCCAGAGGATTTACCGAAATAGAAATAAAAAAGAATTTTTGGGAAACTCTCAAGAATATCAATATCGGTGCTAAAAAAGATGAAACCGGCGTGGTAAAACAGAAAGATGTCGCCATATTTTCCAGACAGCTGGCTACCATGGTTAATGCCGGTGTAAACATTTTGGAAGCAATATCCGATGTTGCCCTCATGGTGCAGAACAAATATTTCAGTAAAGTTCTTCAAAACGTTGCAAAAGATATCAGAAACGGTCTTCCCTTGTCGCAGTCTTTATCCAAATACAGAAAGATTTTTGATAATACGTTTATTTCCATGATTGCAGTGGGTGAGCGTTCCGGTCAGCTGGGCGAGGTGCTTCTGGACTTGGCAACATATATAGAAAACTCCGTTAAACTGAAGAGAAAAATCAAGTCCGCAGCATCGTATCCCGTGTTTGTGGGTTCGTTCTTCGTGGTAGTGTTTTTGGGTATCGTGCTTGTGCTGATACCTAAGTTTGAAGATATGTTCAAATCTTTCGGTGCACAGCTGCCTGCACCTACACAGCTGGTTATAGATGTAAGCCATTTCTTTATAGACAGGGCTTTGTATATTATCGGTATCGGTATAATTATTTTTATTGCTTTCAAAATTTGGACCAAGACCAGAGCCGGTTTGATTGCATGGCATAAGTTCTTCTTCAAAATCCCAATTTTCGGCCCCATTTATACCAAGATGGTTTTTGCCAGATATTTCCAGACGCTTTCCACGCTTGTGCGAAGCGGTGTTGATATAGTGGCTTCCATTCAGATATCAGCTAGCACCGTAAATAATGTTTATATTAAAGATATTCTTGAAAATATCAGAAGTTCCGTTATTTCCGGCCAGACGTTCTCGTCCAATATGGAAAAATACGCCGTATTTCCCAGAATGGTTATCAGAATGACTTCCGTCGGTGAAAAAACCGGTCAAATGGATGAGATGTTTTTGAAAGTTACGGACTATTACAATGACGAAGTGGATGCCACCGTTGCAGGGTTAAGCTCCATTATAGAGCCTGTGTTGATTGTGGGGCTGGGTATAATGATAGGTGTGCTGGTTATTGCGTTGTATCTGCCTATCTTCAGTATGGCAGGAGCCATGGCCAACCAGCAGGTTTAAAACAGCGGAGCGGTTTGGTTGAAGAGTTGAATAGTTGAAAGGTTGAAAAGTTACAGAGTTTTGTATACATTATTAGCGGCGGGAAAAGAAAGTGGCAAGAAAAACGGTAAATAAAAAAGCATTAAAAATAGTTAAAGAAGTTAAAGAGCTCTGCGGATTGCTGTTCGGCAGTAAACTGAAAGATATTTACCTTTACGGTTCTTACGCCCGCGGTGATTATGACGAAGAATCCGATATTGATATTATGCTGACTTTGGATTTGACGGAAAGAGAAATTCACCACTATAGAGATTCTCTTATAACTATAGCAAGCGATTTAAGTTTAAAATATGATATTACAGTTTCATTATTGACTAATCCGGTTAAGACATTCTATAAGTATAGCGGATTTATCCCGTTCTATCAAAATGTTTTAAACGAAGGGATAAACTATGGAAAACAAGAAATAGTTTTTCATTAAAAGGACACATAGTGTCCGTCATTGCGAGCAGTTGCACGGAATGCAGGCTCACTTAGCAAGAGCCTGTCATCCGAAGTAACGAAGTGACGAAGCAATCTTATTGTTAATAAAATAACGGATAAATACAAACAGGAAAAATGAAAAAAATAATAAATTTTATCACTAAAAACAAAGCCTTTACATTAACCGAAATGGTGGTAACCATAGCGGTGATAATAACATTGGCGGTGGTGTGGGCATTCTACGGCCGAGGCCACGTAAAATACGCCATGATGAACGAGGGAAGACTGTTTATTGAGAAAATTGTAGCACAGGAAAGAGAGTACTTTAATGAACACGGTAATTTTAAGACTGAGAGTAATTATACACCGTATTCTAAGGATCTTTATATTGACACTAAAGAAAATAAATATTTTTCTGCTTTTAAAATTGAAAATAATACTTCAGAAGGCGGAAAAATAATTGTTTCTTTGAGTTCTTTCTCAGATAATAATAGTGAAGCAATGAAAGGAGTATACTATATTAAAGATAGCACTTTTTCGTATACTGAAAATATAAATAAGTTACAATAATTAAGAAATAGTTTTAATGAGTTTTAATAAAATGTTAAAAAATATTTTTAAAAATTTACTTAATAAAAAAGGTTTATCCCTTGCCGAAGTGGTAGTTGCTTCTGCATTGGTTACGCTTATTATGCTTTCAACAGCAAGTTACTTTGCAGGTGCGTGGGATGTCCGTGCTAAGGCCGAAGAATATAATGAAGTTTTAAATAATGTTATATCTAATTTAGAGAATTTTAAATATGCCGCTACGAATTTTAGTGCTACTGATATTAATGCTACTAATCAAGCAGATAAGGGTAAAGGTTATTTCCTTTTTGGCACTTGGAATAATGATA
>CAJOOL010000046.1 GCA_905236115.1 uncultured Endomicrobiia bacterium | reverse complement strand
TCAAGCGGAACTTCGCAGGGATACCGGGCAATTTATCGCGAGAAGTTCCAACGAATTTAGAGGCAAAAAGCCTTGCGGTTTCCGTTCAGAATTAATTAGTGTTTCCTTAATTACCGCAGGAACGTCAATGTAAAATCAATCAGTGTTTCGTTTACTTTAAATACTTTCTAAAATCATTTTGAAATATTTTTTATAGAATTATAAATATCTCTTGCGGCAGCTACGGGATTTTCGGCGGCAATTATCGGCCTGCCTACCACTATAAAATCCGCTCCGGCCTTAACCGCACTTTCCGGCGTGGCAACTCTTTTTTGGTCATTAACACCGCTTTGCAAAGGCCTTATTCCCGGTGTAACCACCTCAAAGTCCACCCCACAATTCGCCTTAATCGTCTCTATTTCAAGCGGCGAAGAAATCACTCCGTCCGCCCCGCAGTCTTTGGCAAGTTTGGCTCTTTTTACCACTTCTTCGGGCGTAGTTTTCTGGCTGGTAAGAACGGTTACCGCCCAAATTTTCGGCCTGTTTTCAACGGAAGACGCCAGCCTCAACATTTCTTCCCCCCCGCAGGAATGAACCGTCAAAGAATACACACCCAAATCCCTTGCGGACTTTACCGCACGTTCAACGGTAGCGGGAATATCGTGAAACTTCAAATCCAAAAATACTTTCTTACCGCAGTCGTTTATCATTTTTATAACTTCTTTTCCCGACTGCAAAAATAAAATAGGCCCCACCTTAAATACATCTATATAAGGGCTTAAATCCTTTATCAAACTTTCGGCTTTTCTTAAGTCAAAAACATCCAACGCCAAAATTGTTTTGTTTAAATTGTTCATATTATCACCTTACCTTGCAGTTCTCTGATATTTTTAATTTTTTTATCTTTCAGATATTTATCCAGCCCGTCATAAACCGTCTCAAAAATCTTCGGCTCAGTTAAGACTGCCGTTCCTATGCTGACACAGGCAGCCCCCGCCAGAAAAAATTCTATCACGTCTTCACAACAGGATATTCCCCCGCAGCCTACAATGGGTATCTTTATTTTTTGATACGCATCAAACACGCACCTTAACGCCATCGGTTTTACGCACGGTCCGGACATCCCCCCCTTGACCGTGGAAAGTTTCGGCTTGAAAGTTTTTATGTCTATTGCCATCGCAGGGAAAGTATTGGTCAATGTTACCGCATCGGCTCCGCAGTTCTGTGCAGTTAAAGACAGTGCGGCAATATCTGCTACCTGAGGCGAAAGTTTGGCTATCACGGGAAACTTGGATATTTTTTTGACGCTTTGTATAATATTGCTGAAAAGTTCCGCATCCTGACAGATTATTGTTTTTTTCAGGTTCGGGCAGGAAAGGTTCAGCTCTATTGCGGAAATTTTTGAAAACGAATTTAAGATTTTTACCGTCTGAACGTAATCGCTTGTGCAGGCACCGGCCACGCTGACTATTACCGGAACTTTCAGTTTTAAAAGCTCGTCAAGTTTTGTCTCTGTAAATTTCTTTACACCGACATTTTGCAGACCGATAGTGTTAAGCATTCCGGAAGCGACTTCGGCAATCCTCGGCTGAGGGTTTCCCAAACGTTGTTCAAGAGTGACCGTTTTGGTGACAATCGCACCTATTTTAGTTATATCGGTAAGATCTGTTATTTCATTTCCGTAACCAAATGTTCCCGATGCCGTCAGAAGCGGACTCTTCAGTTTTATTCCTAAAAATTCTACACTTAAGTTATCCATAGTCTTTCTATTATACCATATTTTAAGATAACAGAAAAATTTTTTCTTTAGGAAATGCTGATTAATTCTGAATGAGTAAAGCCCGAAGCAGATTTTATCTATAAAGAGGCGGTTGAACCGCTTCAAGCGGAGTTTCGCAGGGATAGTTGGTAACTTATCGCGAGAAACTCCAACGAATTTAGAGGCAAAATATGCCTCAAGGCTTCCGTTCAGAATTATTCAGTATTTCCTTTATAATAAACCAAAAATGTGCTATAATACTAAGATAAACATAATTATACTGAGGTATAAAATGCCGTCTAAAAAAGTAATAAATAAAACTGCTTTAAAGATAGTAAACGACGTTAAACAATTGTGTGGTTTACTGTTCGGCAGCAAATTGCGGGATGTTTATCTTTACGGTTCGTATGCCAGAGGAGATTATCATAAATATTCCGATGTTGATATTTTATTGACTTTAGATTTGACGGATTTGCAAATTCATAAATATAATAATTCGGTTTGCCATATAGCAAGTGAGTTAAGTCTAAAATATGATATTACCGTTTCAATTACAATGGATCCTATAAAAAAATTTTATAAGTATTCAAATTTTATACCTTTTTATAAAAATGTATTGAACGAGGGTATAAACTATGGAGATTAAAGATAAAATTTCCCTATCAAAAGTTCGTTTAGAATATGCAAAAGAAGCTCTTAAAGATGCAGAACTTTTATTAAAAAATGATAGTTATAAGGCATCTGCTAACCGTTCTTATTATGCAATATTTCATTCAATGCGTGCAGTTCTTGCTCTTGACGGTATTGATTTAAAACATCATAGCGGAGTAATATCCGAATTCAGAAGATTATATATAAAAACCAAAAATTTTCCTACGGAAATGTCGGATATAATAACAAAATTATTTAAAATAAGATCTGACAGCGATTATAAAGATTTTTACATATTGCCCAAACAAGATGTCAGAGATCAGTTTGCTAACGCCGGATATTTTATAAAAGAAACAGAAAAATTTTTAAAGAAAAGATACAAAGAAATATTAAGGAAATGCTGATTAATTCTGAATGATTTCCAATAAAAAATTTTTTAGTACTTCAATATGTAGTGAACGACTACATAAACAGGAAACGAACAGAAGAAAATTTTTAGAAAAATTCCTCTGCTCGTTTTTTTCGGTCAAGGCTATGTGATGACCGTATTTTTATTTTTAAAGAGCTCCTCAGCCATAACAAATCACTTTGCGATTTTTTGTACCACCGACTGTGATTTTTTTAGATAAATATATTACAATTCGCTTATGCACTGTATGTCGCCACTGCTGGATAGTGGAGGCCGCATACAGTGTTTTTTATTTCAAAAATGCTAAAATGAGTTTTTATAAAATTTAAATAAAAATTTTTGAGATATTACCACCACTTTTCTCTGGAAACAAGACCTGAACTTATATTGTAAGTTAAAATCAATATACTCTCATTATTTTTTAAACTATATCTTAATTCCTGGGGTACTGAAATATGAGCACTAAAAGTAGATTTATTGCTACCTTCGCCGACTTTAAAGTATTTGAAATATTTATTACCGCGGGCATCAATCCCAAGTATTGTTTCATTATAAGTCCAAATACTATCTTCTAAAAAGTTTCCATGTTCTGCATAATAGGCTTTCTGGGCTGAGATAATAGTTCCAAATAATGCATAATATTCCGACCACTTTGCCTTGTCCACGTAACCTCGGTAAATCGGCACGGAAATAACCGACAGAATAATGACGATTGCGATAACAATTACCAATTCCACTAAGGTGAAACCTGCCTGTCTGTCATGCCCGTGATGTTGCGTGTGTGTTTTTGTCGGGCATCCCGTCGTTTTGCCGGTGCCTGTCATTCCGTGCGAACGGTAACGTTCTGACACGAAATCTATTTTACCGTTGTTCTTCATTTTTTCTACTCCTCTAATCTTCTGACTTTTCATTTTCTTCCTCCTTTCCTTTTCAGCAAAGATTTTTGTTTTTCATGTTTATTTAGGCGGGAAAAATAAAGTTTTCGCTTGCTCAATCGCCATTCGCTCCAATTTTTGAGACCTACGCTTAACTCGTTTTTTCCTAACGGCCTAAAGAAGACGGAAAAAACTCGGACAAAAAGCGTGCCCTGCGGGAAAAAACTTTTGCCGTTAATCACTTTTTTGTCTCAAAAATTGTTCGCTCATAGACGGCTACAGGCAAGCTTCAACTTTTTTTCCCGCCTTACTTTGTATGCAATAATCTTTGCTTTTAAAGAATTTTATTTTTGTTTTTGGAATTTCAAAAGGAAAGAAACTTTTGGAAAGATTTTTCAGCAGTGATTTTTTTCGGACAAAAAAATAACGGCTGTTTTGTTTTATGGAAAATCAAACGCACAAAACGAACAGCCGTGATTCTTTAACCTGCAAGAGGCTAAAGAATACTTGAAATAAAATATTTAAGTAGCGAGCTGAAATACTTTATTTCTATTACGTCTGTTTTTGGTTTGATTTTCCTTTTGCTCTCACAAAAGCGTGTCCTTTCAGACTCCAAAAACATTATTATTAAGTTTATACTTTAATTATACCACAAATCAAAGTTTTTATCAATAAAAAATTTTTTCTTGAACTGTTTTTTGCAGAAAACTACATTTTCTCTTCTTGACAAAATATAACCAATAGGCTATAATAATATTATATTAGAAAAGGAGAAAAACAAATGCCTGAAATCACACGCTTTTACGGAATTATTATAACTTTAGTTTTTAGGGAACATAATCCACCGCATTTTCATGCCGAATACGGGGAGTACCAAGCAAGTTTTGAAATAAAAACTTTAAAAATGATAGGAAGTTTTCCAACAACAGCAAAAAATCTTGTAAGAAAATGGGCTAAACCTCATCAAGCTGCATTAATGGAAATGTGGAATAATAAGAAGCCTGTAAAATTA
>CAJOOL010000045.1 GCA_905236115.1 uncultured Endomicrobiia bacterium | reverse complement strand
CCCGCCAAACTTTTTATTTTGGATTTTGATATGCACGGAATAAAGATTTCAGAGCAGTAACAAAACAAATTTTTTGAATTAACTAAAATTTAAAGCGGATTTTACCGTAGGGAAAATGCTTGTTCGGAATTAACCGGCATTTTCTTAATCAGTGTTTTCTAAATAAAATACAGGAGAATAAAATAAAATGAGAGACGAATCAAAATGTTTACATTCGGGATATACTCCCGCTAACGGCGGACCGAGAGTAATGCCGATATATCAGAGTACAACTTTCCGTTATAATTCCACGCAGGAAATAGCTGAAGTTTTTGACGACCCGACGAAAAGTCACATATATTCACGTTTTACCAATCCTACCGTAGATGTTGTGGAAAAGAAAATTGCCGATTTGGAACACGGCGTTGCTGCAATGTGCACATCGTCGGGACAGATGGCTTCCTTAATGTCCATACTTAATTTATGCAATGCCGGTGACAGTTTTGTAAGTACGTCGGCAATTTACGGCGGAACAATAAATCTGTTTGCGTTCACGCTTAAAAAACTCGGCATTGAATGTATTTTTGTTGATGTGGATGCAACGGAAGAAGAAATACAAAAAGCAATAAAGCCTAATACGAAAGCGATTTTCGGCGAAACTTTAACAAATCCGTCATTGCAGATTTTTGATATAGAAAAATTTGCCAAAGTTGCCCACGCAAATAAAATTCCTTTGATTATAGATAATACTTTTGCAACCCCGATTCTTTGCAAGCCGATAGATTTTGGTGCGGATATTGTTATTCATTCTACTACCAAATATATGGACGGGCATGCTCTTCAGGTGGGGGGAGTAATTGTTGATTCAGGAAAGTTTGATTTTACCTGCGGAAAATTTCCGGAATTTACCGAACCTGACGAATCTTATCACGGAACGATTTATACCGAGAAATATTCTTTTGCTCCTTACATAATAAAAGCCAGAATGCAGCTGATGAGAGATTTTGGAGCTTATCCTTCCGGACATTCGGGCTTCCTTTTAAATATCGGTCTTGAAACGCTGGCCGTAAGAATGCAAAGATATTGTTCCAATGCAATAACGGTTGCGAAATATCTGGAAAAACATACTAAGATTGAAAGCGTAAATTATCCCGGACTTAAAGGAAATAAATATTATGATTTGGCACAAAAATATTTACCGAAAGGTCAAAGCGGCGTAATGTCGGTAACGATAAAAGGCGGTAAACAGCCCGCAGTAAAATTTATGGACAGTTTAAAAATGGCGTCAAATGAAGTTCACGTTGCGGATATAAGAACCTGTGTTCTTCATCCGGCATCTGCCACACACAGACAGCTTACGGATGAACAGCTTATAGCCTGTGGAATAAACCCGGGAATGGTAAGACTTTCCGTCGGTCTTGAAAGTGTGGATGATATTATTGAAGATTTGGAAAAAGCTTTAGATAATTTATAATTATTGTCTGCGGAAATTTTTGGAGCGGAAAAATGTCGGATAAAATATTCGGCCGTAATGCCGTGCTTGAAGCGGTTCGGTCGGGCAAAAGAACGATAAATAAAATTTTGATTTCAAAGACTGCCCACGGAAGCAGTGTTTCGGAAATTATTAAACTTGCCAAAAATAAAGGTATTTTGGTAAACAGCGTTCCGCCGGAAAAACTGGATAAATTTGAAAATGAAAATACGCAGGGTGTTGTTGCCGAAGTTTCCGCCGTGGAATATGCAGAACTTGAAGAATTGATAGAAAGCACCAAAAATAAGCCGAACGGTCTGCTGATTTTGCTTGACGGAATAGAAGATCCTCATAATCTCGGTGCAATAATAAGAAATGCCGTTTGTTTCGGTGTTGACGGTGTGATTGTTCCCAAATGGCGTAGTGCTTCCGTAAACGAAACCGTGGAAAGAACATCGGCAGGTGCCGTGGAACATATTAAAATTGCAAGAGTTAATAATTCTTCTCAGACAATACTAAAACTTAAAGACAGCGGTTTTTGGGTTATCGGTGCGGAAAACGGAAATAATAAAATAACCGATGCGAAAGTTCCTTTTCCTGCAGTTTTGGTGCTGGG
>CAJOOL010000044.1 GCA_905236115.1 uncultured Endomicrobiia bacterium | reverse complement strand
CTGTCCGTCTATGGCACGCATTTCTTCTCTGATAACGTTGACGACATTTTCCAATGTTCTCAAGCCCAACGGAAGAATTTCAAAAAGTCCGCTGCCGAGCTTTCTTACCATACCGGAACGCACCATAAGTTTGGCCGAGATATTGTCCATATCGGCAGGTGCTTCTTTCAATGTGGGTATAAACGCTTTTGAATAATACATTTTAACTCCAAAAATTTAAATATTTTCTGTTTAATTTTTTAACCTTTCAGCCGTTCAATTCTTTCTTCTCAGCCTTTCAGCTTATCAGCTTCTCAGCCGTCTTAATCATTCATCTTTCGGTGCCCTGGTCATTAAATCAAAAACAGCCCGTTTGGCACTTTTATTTTTAAACAGCACTTCATATACTTGGTTTATTATCGGCAGTTCAATATTCATTTTCTGCCCGAGCTTGTATGCACTTATGCAGGTTTTTACGCCCTCGGCTACCATTTTCAGTTCTGTTTCTGCCTGCTGTAAATTTTCACCTTTGGCAAGAAGTTCACCCAAATGTCTGTTTCTGGAATGCTTGGAAAAACACGTTACCATTAAATCACCTGCACCCGACAAACCGTAAAAAGTCTGTTCTTTTCCGCCCAAAGCAGTGCCTAGTTTTACCAGCTCTTTTAAACCTCTGGAAATTATGGCGGCTTTCGTATTGTCGCCGAAGTTCAGCCCGTCTATCACCCCGCCTGCGATTGCAAAAACGTTTTTCAAAGATGCACCGAGCTCTACGCCTATAATATCGTCCTGCGTGTAAATTCTGAAATAATCATTGATAAAAAGGTCTCTTACTTTTACGGCAAGGTCTTTACTTTTTGATGCGGATGTAACCAGCGTAGGAATTTTTTTGGAAACTTCTTCTGCATGGCTGGGGCCTGATAATGCAACAATTTTATCTTTGGTAGCCGGAAAAATTTCTTCTATAATTTCGGAAACTCTCAACAGCGTATCGGTTTCTATTCCCTTGGTTGCACTGATAACAAGTTTTTTGCCCAAGTCAATATTTTCATTTTTTATTGCAGTTACGGTAGACCTTAAAAAATGCGACGGAACGACAAACAGCACGGCTTCGGTTTCGTTAATTATTTTTAAGTCGCTTGATATTACCACGCTTTCGGGAATTTTCGCACCACCGATAAACGGTATAATTCTTTCCGTGTTAAGTTTTTCGGCAGCCTGTTTGTTTATTTCCCAAAGATAAACTTTATGTCCGTTATCTGCAAGAAGACAAGCAAGCGTTGTCCCCCAAGACCCTGCACCTAAGACACTTATTTTCATATCTACCCCTATTGCGGCTTATCTTTTGAATTTCTACTGCGTTGCAGCTCGCTGCCGCCTTGTATAAATTCAAAATATTTCGCCGTGTCAAAAATTGCAATTGATATTTTTGCAATTTTTGATTTATATTTGTCTTCCACCATACGTTGTCATATCTTGCTTTCTGTTCCGGCAAATAATCTTTTAATATTTGCGGAATGTTTTACAATGACAAACGCTGCAATTACTACTGAAAAAATCAAAATCTCATTTGAACATTTAAAAACATACAGGCTTACGGGCAGTGCTGACACCGCACATATTGAAGAAAGCGAAACGTATCTTGATACCGCTAAAACTGCGGCAAAAACCAAAAGACATACTAACACTGCAACAGGGTTTACAGCCAAAAAAGCACCGCAACCTGTTGCTACACCCTTGCCGCCTTTAAAATTTAAAAACACGGTAAACATGTGCCCCAAGACGACGGCCGATATTACGGAAATAACAAAAATATCCGAAGCATTTACATTATATGCAAAATACACCGGGATAAAACCTTTTAAGGTGTCGCACAGAAAAGCCAAAAGACCTAAAGGCTTACTGAGCCTAAAGGCATTTGTCGCTCCGGGATTTCCGGAACCGTGTTTTCTTATATCGGTATGTTTAAAAATTCTGATAATGATATAAGCGAAAGGAACCGCCCCGATTAAATAAGAAAAAATCAGATATATTACTTCCATTTTTATTTCTGCTTCTTTTTACTGCATTTTTCTTTTTTTTCGCTCTTATCACATTTTTCGCTTTTGCAGCATTTGTCGTCTTTGTCGCAATCGCTGCCTTTGCCGCAGTTAGCACTTTTAACGAACAACTGAAAAAAATCTACGTTTAAACCTTTGGATATTCTGTAAAGAGCATTTATTGACGGAACGGCTTTTCCCGTTTCGGCTTTTGCCAAAAAAGAATAATCCATGCCTAAACCGAAAGCCAAATCTTCCAACGTCAATTTTCTTTCTTTTCTCAGCTCTCTTATTCTTTGTCCCAAAATTTTATAAATTTCCTGCAACTCGTTTTTATCAACCGACTCAGCATTAACTTCTTTAATTTCCTTTATTTCGGTCATAGTTACACTCCTTTTAAAATTTTGTATATTTTATAAAAATATAATTTAAACTGCAAAGATTTTTTAACTTAAGAAAATTTTCCGTTATGAAAAAGGACGGAAACGGAAATTTACAATTGACGGTGAAAGCAGAGAAAAGATTTTTGTTCTTAACTCTGCTTTCATTGATTAGGATTATCGCTATGAAACAATCCTGTTGATTTTTTGTAGTAAAATTTGCATATACATTTTTATACAACTGTTTTTACCAACTGCTATCGGTAAAATATGGATTGCCCGTAATATTGTATACTAAAGCAAGTTCCGATTTATTTCCATATTTTCTCAAATCTTCAGGTATAATTGCTGCAGAAATAAAACCTATTTTGGGATTAGAGGCATGAGAAGCATAAAAAACAGTAAAATATTTATTACTTCTGGCATCAATACCAAGTCCTGTATCATAAGATGTCTTGCCGCTATACCAATCACCAGTATTTTTTTTGCCACCATAAAAATTTCCATATTCGCTATAATAGGTTTTTTGAGCAGAAAGAATTTGACCAAGAAGAGCGTACCCTTCCGCCATTTTTGCTTTGTCCACGTAACCGCGATAAATCGGAACGG
>CAJOOL010000043.1 GCA_905236115.1 uncultured Endomicrobiia bacterium | reverse complement strand
ACAACTTTAGTTTTTCTTAACGCAACAAAAGTTGCTCTGTGCGGACATCCCGGACATAAAACAGGTTTTCTTCCCGGTTTGGGATAAGAAGTTTTGGGTTTGCCCTCAACAATATCTCTAACGGATTCAGGATTAAGTTCTCCGACTCTGTAAGTATAATGTTTGCCCTGACACTTTATTCCCATCTGTAACAAATGTTCCTCAATAAAAGGCTCGCTCTCTTCAACAACTATAACTTTATCTACCTGAGAACAAAACTCTTTTATTTTCTTATCGGCAAAAGGAAACGTCATTGTAAGTTTTAAAATTGATGCGTTCGGATATGCTTCTTTTACATACATATACGAAACACTGTCGGTAACAATACCGAGTTTTTTATCGTTAATTTCTATAGAATTTTCTGCCAATGTGTCAGAAAACTCCTGCATTTTTATTAGTTTTTCTTCCAAATCAATATGTTTTTTGTAGGCATTTGCAGGAACCATCACATACTTTTTAGGATTTTTTTCGAAAGGTTTGTTGGGCACTTCTATTCTTTCGCTTATTTCAACATTCTCTTTAGTATGAGCAACTCTCGTCGTCATTCTGAACAAAACGGGAGTATCGAATTTTTCGCTGATTTCAAATGCAAGTTTAATTAATTTTTTTGCTTCAGCAGGAGAGGAAGGTTCTAACAAAGGAATCTTTGCGAACTTGGCAATAAGTCTGTTATCCTGTTCGTTTTGGGAAGAATGCATTCCGGGATCGTCGCCGGTAACAATAACAAAACCTGCATTTATTCCGGAATATGCAGCCGTCATTAAAGGGTCCATAGCAACGTTTACGCCGACGTGTTTTGACGAGTAAACGGAGCGGACGCCTGCAAATGCCGCACCGAGAGCCGTCTCAAATGCCACTTTTTCGTTGATTGCCCATTGTGCGTCAACTTCTTTAAACTGTGCAAAATACTCCAAAATGTCCGTCGCAGGCGTTCCCGGGTAGGAAGCTGCAAACTTAAGTCCTGCTTCATAAGCTCCCTGTGCAAGAGCTTCATTTCCTGATAAAAGTTTATAATTTTTCATAATCCGTATATTTTACTTTTTTTATAAACTATCTGCAACAAAAAATTTTATTTTCAAAATATTTTATCAAAAATTTTATCAAAACAGGATTGCAATCCTTGAATTTTAAGGATTACAATCCTGTTTTGTAAGAAGTGAGCAAAATGAGGAATATCCATGAAAAGTGCTTGTTTTACCCGCTGAAATAATATATAATCTTTTGGGTTTATAAGACGTAAAAAATAAAGGAACTTTTATGAAAAATAATCAGTTTGATATTTCAAGATTACACGATGCATTGAAATCATTAAAAGAAGCTGCAGCCGATTATAAAGAAACTTTTGACGAAAAAATGAAAGAATATGTTCGCGATTCCTGTATAAAAAGATTTGAATATACGGTAGAAACTTCATGGAAATTAATGAAAAAATATTTAAAACTTTTTTACGGAAAAAGCGAACAGGAATTAACGATGAATAATATTTTCCGTTATATGGAAGGTTACGGTTTTATAAAGTCATGGGAAAAATGGCGAGAATATTATGAAAAAAGAAATAATACAAGCCATGAATATAATAAAGAAAAAGCTGTTGATGTGATGGAATATATTGAAGATTTGATTTCCGATACGGAATTTCTTTATAAAAATCTTTTAAAAGCCGTTGAGGAAGAAAATTTAAAATGATACCGGGAATAACGGAAAAAGAAGAGAAAATAATAATTGATATTTTGAAAGAATATCGGAATGAATTTTCTTTTTATTATTACGGTTCAAGGGCTAAAGGAAATTTTGAAAAAACTTCCGACTTGGATATTTTGATAAAAGGAAAAACAAAAATACCCTTAAGAATTCTGCAAAAGTTAAAAGATTTTTTTGATTTAAGCGACCTGCCTTATGTAGTAAATTTCTCGGACTATCATTATATTACTTCGGATTTTTATGAAATTATAAAACCGTCGCTTGTGCCGGTATTTTAATTAACCGGCGTTTCCTAAAGTATCCTGGGGAAACAAAGATAAAATTGAAGAGTTGAAAACGGCGGCTGAGAAGCTGAGGGTTGAGAGCTGATGGGAATTGAAAAGTTGGATAGTGTAATTGTTGAAACAGGAAACGAACAGAAGAAAATTTTTAGAAATTCCTCTGCTCGTTTTTTTCGGTCAAGGCTATGTGGTGACCGTGTTTGT
>CAJOOL010000042.1 GCA_905236115.1 uncultured Endomicrobiia bacterium | reverse complement strand
CCGTGCAGGTTTTAATTTGATAAAATTTAGGAAACACTGAATAAGCATTTCCTTAAGAAGTTAAATATTAATTAACGTTTCCTAAAGTAAACCAATGATAAAAACAAACGCAATGCGTATTCTTGATAAACACAATATAGAATATAAAACTTACGAGTATGATAACTCCAGTGCCGTAAGCGGGACTGAAGTGGCGAAAATTCTAAACCAAAATCCCGATTATGTTTTTAAAACGCTTGTAACCGTTGCCAAAAGTAAAACTCATTATGTCTTTTTGGTCCCGGTGGCCGCCGAACTGGATTTAAAAAAAGCCGCATCTTCGGTGGGTGAAAAATCCGTTGAAATGTTGAAACAGAAAGATTTGTTCGGCTTGACGGGATATGTCCACGGAGGATGTTCTCCGCTGGGAATGAAGAAATTTTTTACCACCGTTATAGATATTTCCGCACAAAATCAGCCCATGATAATTTTCAGTGCAGGCAAAATCGGATGTCAAATCCAAACCACCCTTTCAGACCTTGCAAAAGCCTTACCGTTTACACTGTCGGATATTACTCTCTAAAAAAGTTGAAAAAGATATTATAATTTGATAAAATTCACCGATTAGATACAATGAGAAAGTCATATATAATGAGAATTAATTTATGAACACAAACAAACTTTACGGTGTTATTCTTGCTGCCGGACAGGGAACCAGAATGAAGTCTGCCCTGCCGAAAGTACTTCATAAAATCTGCGGAAAGGAGCTTCTTTCCTGCGTGCTGGAATGTATGAATAGTGCCGCCAAGTTTGAAAAGCTCACGGTAGTCGTCGGTAACGGTGCCGATAAAGTAACCGAGCATATTAATAATTATAAGAATACCGATTATGTCTTTCAGAAAGAAAGGCTCGGCTCGGCACATGCATTGCTTCAGTCTGAAAGCAAGCTGAAAAATAACGACGGAAATCTCATAGTGATGTGCGGCGATACGCCTTTGGTAAAGCCCGAAACAATAAAAAATTTATTGAAGTATCATACCAAAAATAAAAACGATGCGACAGTCCTTTCCGGCTGTGTGGAAAATCCTTTCGGTTACGGCAGAATAGTCAGAACTTCCGACGGAACTTTTACCGAAATTGTTGAAGAAAAATCCGCATCCGAAGAACAGAAAAAAATAAATGAAATCAACAGCGGAATATATTGTTTCAATCTTAAAACTCTCTGGAAAGCATTAAAAAAAGTTGATAACAACAACAGCAAAAAAGAATATTACCTTACCGATGTCATTTCCATATTAAATAAAGACGGTTACAAAACGGGTGCGGTGGATATTGCTGATGAAGAAGAAATTCTCGGAGTAAACGACAGAAGTCAGCTGGCCGAAGCGGAAATGATTTTAAGGTTCAGAAAGATAGATGAGCTGTTTGAAAGCGGTGTAACAATAACGGATCCCTCAACCACCTACATAGATGCCGATGTCGTTATCGGACAGGACACAATAATCAAGCCCAATACCCACATTGAGGGTAGAACAAAAATCGGCCGAAACTGTATAATAGGCCCGGATACAACAATCATAAATTCCAAAATTTCCGACGATGTTTCAATCATTTATTCCTGTGTGGAAAATTCCGAAATAAATAAAAATGTTAAAATCGGTCCTTATTCCCATATCCGCCCGGAGAGCATTCTGAAAGAAAATGTCAAAGTGGGAAACTTCAGCGAAGTTAAAAAGTCCGTTGTCGGTATCGGTTCAAAAGTAAATCATTTATCTTATATAGGCGACGCACAAGTCGGCAAAAATGTTAATATAGGTGCAGGCACCATTACATGTAATTATGACGGAAAAAATAAATTCAAGACGATAATAAACGATGATGTTTTTGTCGGTTCCAACGTAAATCTTGTTGCACCGGTCAATATAGGTAAGAAAGTTCTTATAGCGGCAGGTTCTACAATTACCGATGACGTTCAGCCTAATCAGCTGACGATAGCACGGGCAAGACAGATAACGAAAATAAGAAAGAAATAGTCGGTTGTTTCCAAACTCTCGGCATTTTATCTTAAGTTTTATGATTGGTAATTCGGTAATTAAGAAGTAAATGTTTTTATAAACTTCAAAAATAAGAGGGAAAAATGAAGCTCAAACTTATCGCAGGTAATGCAAATCCTACTCTTGCACAGCAGATTTCTCAAAATCTCGGCATAGAGTTAAGCGAGGCAAAAATAGGCAGGTTTAGCGATGGTGAAATACAGGTAAAAATTGTTGACAGTGTCAGAGGTGCGGATTGTTACATAATACAACCTACATGTGCTCCCGTAAATGAGAACATTATGGAACTGTTGGTGATTGCAGATGCTTTAAAGAGGGCTTCAGCAAGAAGAATTACCGCCGTTATTCCTTACTACGGTTATGCCAGACAGGACAGAAAGGCCGAACCCAGAGTGCCTATTACTTCCAAACTCGTAGCTAATCTGATAACTGCTTCGGGTATTAACAGAGTTTTAACCATGGACTTGCACGCACGTCAAATTCAAGGTTTTTTTGATATTCCGGTAGATCATCTGTATGCAAGGCCGGTTTTGTTTCAGTATTTTAAAGATTTGAATTTGGATAATCCGATAGTAGTTTCCCCGGATGCCGGCGGTGTGGAAAGAGCAAGAGCATTTGCCAAACTTTTAAATGCGGACCTTGCCATTGTGGATAAGAGAAGACCCAGACCGAACGAAGCCGCCATTATGAATATTATCGGCGATGTTAAGGGCAGAAATGCCATTATTCTTGACGATATGATAGATACAGGCGGAACATTGACGAAAGTGGCAAACGCTATAAAAGAAGCCGGTGCCGTAACGGTGTATGCGGCGGCTTCCCACGGTGTGTTGTCAGGCGAGGCTATAGAGAAGATAAAAAATTCAGCTCTTCAGGAAGTGGTTATAACGGATTCTATAGTACACGATAAAGATTTGCCCAAAATAAAAATTCTTTCAGTAGCTTCTTTACTTGCGGAAGCTATTAAAAAAATATATAATGACGAATCGCTTAATACGCTTTTTGTATGAGAAAGACTGTTGAAGAAAGAATAGTTGAAAAACGAAGTTTTTTGTTCTCGGCTGAGCGGATGAAGTTCGTGACTCAGCTTAAAAATCGCAAAGCGATTTTTTAATTATAAATTTTAAATTGTAAATTGTTTTTTGGAGGAAGTAATGAAGCAGATAGCTTTAGAAGCAGAAATCAGAGACGTATCAAAAAATTTAAATGTTTTAAGAAAATCGGGAAAAGTTCCCGCAGTTTTCTACGGAAAAAAAGAAGAACCTATTGCCATTAGCGTTGATGCAAAAAAATTTATGTCTATAGTTGAAAAAGAGGGTGCAAGCGTAATTATAGATTTAAAATTTAAAGATTTTTCCAAACCGTCAATTATTAAAGAATTGCAAAGACACATTCTTACGCAGGCTCCCAACCATATAGATTTTCAGTCTATTTCTCTTACGGAAAAAATTGAAATTCTTATTCCTATCCACGTTGAAGGTGTTGCAGACGGTGTTAAAAATGCCGGCGGAACTCTGGAACATGTTTTAAGAGAAATCAAAGTAAAATGTCTTCCCACGGATATGCCGTCTAAAGTTTCCGTTGATGTTACCGCACTTAAAGTCGGCGACGATATTACGGTTGAACAGCTTCCTAAACTTCAAGGCGTAGAATATGAACACGACCCGAAGAGTGTAGTCGTTACCGTTATTGCACAGGCTGCTGAAGAAGAGAAACCTGCAGAGACGGCGGAAGCTCAGGCTCCGGAAGTTATTGGGAAGGGGAAGAAGGAAGAAGCTGCAGCTGCCGAACAGCCTAAGAAATAATTGCGACCGAAATATTTTGGCTACAACTTTGAAACGCAAGTCCTCGAGTATTATACAACATACACTTCGGCCTTGCGTTTCTTCGTTTCGCCTAAAATCTTTCTAGTCGCTCAAAAATCGCATTGATATTTTGCGATTTTTGAATTGTTCTCTTTTGTTGTTAATTATAAATTATAAATTGTCGTATGGTCTGTAATGCCCGAATATCTCTGTCGGGCATCCCGTCGTTTTTCCGTTTTCATACTTCCATTTCATACATACATTTTTCTGTTTTGTCTTTTTCATGATTTTCTTCTTGGATTTTATTTTTGTTTTAGGAGAATTCAAAAGGATTGCTTTGTGAAAATTTTTCAGCGATGATTTTTTTTGAGGATAAAAAAATAACGGCTGATTTATTCTGTGAGATGCTAAATACACAAAACAAACAGCCGCGATTCTTTATCCAGTAAATGGACAAAGAATACTTGGAATAAAATATTTAAGTAGCTGGCTTAAATAAAATATCCCTTATTCTGTCTGTTTTTGGTTTAGCATCTCTTTTGTTTTCACAAAAGTATATCCTTTCGGACACCAAAAACATTTAATATTAAGTTTATACTTTAATTATACCATAGATTAAATTTTTTATCAACAAAAAATTTTTTTCTTGATAATGACGGATTGCTTTATGTCGTTTGTTATCCGAATTTGATATAATATGTCTTGTTTCCTGAGTATTGCTGCGGGTTTGGCAAGCCGGCAGAATAACGAAAATTCTAAAAAACGCTTGGTAACATGTTGCAGGAAATTTTAACAAATTTAGAGATAAAAAAACTTGCGGTTTCCGCTTGAGAAAAGGAGTTTTATGAAAAGATTTAAATTGGTGTCAACGGTGTTTTGTTTTTTGTTTTTATCATTTTCGTTTTTGCCGGTTTCAGCTTTTGCTGAGCGGATAATAATGAAAGACGGAACTGTTTATAACGGCAATATTCACCTGAAAGAAAAAGAACATATTTTTATTGTTGAAGATTTGGAAATAATAAAATTGAAAAAAGCCGATATCAGCCGAATAATAAGCAACGAGGAATTGGAACAAATTCAGAAAAAAGAAAATAAAGCTAAAAAGAAAAATAAGAAAAAAAATCAGAAGACCGAGGAAAAATAATTATGATATTTTCTTTTTTTACGGTGTTTTTATCGGTATTTTTGGCCGAACTTGGCGATAAAACCCAGATAGCAACACTCCTTTTTGCAGCTGACTCAAAACTTTCGCCTTTTGCGGTTTTTTTGGCTTCGGCGGGAGCATTGATTCTGTCTTCCGTTATAGCGGTGCTTGCAGGCAGTCTTGCCAAAACATATCTTAAGCACATTCCTATATTCTAAATAATTTTCGCTTATCCATAGTCAGCAAAATACAATATTTTTAAAATGTTGAACGGCACAACAGCTTGTTTTCTTGTTTTAATTAGCCGATATTGACTTATTAACAACAAATATATTATACTATCAGCAATAAAAGACTAATTATATTAGAGGTTGTTATGAAAATTTCCGGCACTGAAAATAATGAAACCATACTTAAAGAATTAGGACAGAGAATTAAAGATATACGAATAAAAATGTCTATGACACAAAAAGAATTTGCATTAAAAGCTGGTGTTTCCGCCAGAACAATTGAAAGGTTGGAAAACGGAGAAAATATTAATATTGAATGTTTCTTAAATGTTTTAAGAGTAATAAACTGCATTCAAAATACGGATTTGTTAATAACGGAACAAATTTTAACTCCGGAAATGATTTTTAATAACCAAAAGAAAAGACAGCGGGCATCCGCAAAACAAAAAAAGGAAGAAAAAATTTTTTGGAAATGGGGTGACGAACAATGATAGGTGCGGAAGTTTATTTATGGGGCACAAGGATAGGTTACGTGGTGCAGGAAAACATTTCATCCGTCCCGGTTTTCAGCTATGACAAAAATTTTATAAAAAGCGGCATAGAGCTTTCACCGATAGTAATGCCTTTGTCGGAACAACAATATTCTTTTGCTAATTTAAATGAAGAAACTTTTCATTTTTTGCCCGGGCTGTTGGCGGATTCTCTTCCGGATAAATTCGGAACGGTGTTGTTGGAACAATATCTTGCCAAACAGGGACGAGCTCTTAACGATATCAGCAGTGTGGAAAGACTTTTGTATATCGGTTCTCGCGGAATGGGGGCACTTGAATACCGACCTGCAAAAGGTTATGAAATTACTGAAGATAAATCTGTTAATATTGATGAACTTGTAAAACTCGCTTCAGATATTTTGCACAAGCGGGAGGATATACATATAAAAGAAAATACCGACACAATGAAACAAATTATAAAGATAGGCACATCTGCCGGCGGGGCAAAGGCTAAAGCCGTTATAGCTTGGAACAGAAAAACAGGCGATATTCGTTCCGGGCAGATTGATGCCGGGAGCTGTTATGAATATTGGCTTATTAAGTTTGACGGGACAACTTCCGACGATGCAAAGACTGATAAAAGATGTTATACAAGAACTGAATATGCATATTATCTGATGGCGAAAGATGCCGGGATTAATATGAGTGAATGCTGTATTTACAAGGAGTCGGGACGGTTTCATTTTATGACTAAAAGGTTTGACAGAATTAACGAAACCGGAGAAAAACTGCATATGCTGTCTCTCGGTGCAATTGCTCATTACGATTTTAATTCTCCGGCAAGTGCAAGCTATGAGCAGGCTGCAAATGTAATGTATAAACTGAATTTAAATCAAGATGAAATAGAGCAGTTATTTATGCGAATGTTTTTTAATGTAACGGCAAGAAATCAGGATGACCATGTGAAAAATATTTCTTTCTTAATGGATAAAAAAGGGCGTTGGTCTTTGGCACCGGCGTATGATATTACTTATGCTTATATCCCTGACAGTATTTGGACGGGAAAACACCAAATGAGCATTAACGGTAAAACGGAAAATTTTACCAAACAGGATATTATTGACTGCGGCAGACACATGAATATAAGCAACGCGAAGATTAAAAATATTATTGAAAAAGTTGAAACCTCGGTAAGTAATTGGGATAAGTATGCACGGCAGGCGGAACTGCCTGAAAATACGGCAGACGAGAAAAAGAAAAATTTTGTTATATTGTAAAAGTTGAAACAGGAAACGAACAGAAGAAAATTTTTAGAAATTCCTCTGCTCGTTTTTTTCGGTCAAGGCTATGTGGTGACCGTGTTTGT
>CAJOOL010000041.1 GCA_905236115.1 uncultured Endomicrobiia bacterium | reverse complement strand
TGTTCCGTGTCATTTTAACATGTCAACGGCACCGGAAATAAGTTTGTTCGTTATAAATTCGTTAAATCTTGATACCACAATTGCAAATTTTTTTCCGTTAGAAGTTAACTGACCGTTTATTATTTTCATTCTATTCTCCTTATATAAGTTTAAGCTTATGTCCCATTTTTTCTTTTTTGGTTTTTAAGTATCTTTTATTAATTTCATTCGGTTTTATTTCTATCGGTACTCTTTTTGTTATTTTTAAACCGTATCCGTCAAGCCCGACTATTTTTTTAGGATTATTTGTCATAAGTTTTATGCTTGATATTCCCAGCTCACACAAAATCTGTGCACCTATACCGTAATCTCTTAAATCCGGTGCAAAGCCCAAAGCGACATTTGCTTCCACGGTATCAAGCCCCTGTTCCTGCAGTTTATATGCTTTCAGTTTATTTGCAAGGCCTATGCCTCTTCCCTCCTGGTGCATATAAAGAACTACTCCGGTTCCTGCCTGTTCAATCATTTTCAGTGCCGTTTCCAGCTGTTCGCCACAGTCGCATTTCATGGAATGAAAAATATCGCCCGTTTCACAGGAAGAATGAACTCTGACCAAAACATCTTTTTTACCTTTAACATTACCTTTTATTACTGCAAGATGATTTTCTTTTGTAATCATATCTTCAAACAAGGAAAGTTTAAACACGCCGAATTTTGTAGGGAAATTTACCGTTACGACTTCCTTTATAAGTTTTTCGGTTTCACGCCTGTATTTTATCAAATCCTGCACGGTGATAATTTTCAATTTATGTTTTTTGGCAAAAATAAAAAGATCTTTAAGTCTTGCCATGGTCCCGTCTTCTTTCATAATTTCACAAATTACGGCACTTTTGTAAAGCCCTGCCAGCACGGCTAAATCCACTGAGGCTTCGGTATGTCCTGCACGCACCAGCACGCCGCCGTCTCTGTATCTTAAAGGAAAAATATGTCCGGGACTGGCAAAATCGTCGGCAGCGGATTTTTTATCTGATAAAGCTTTAATGGTTTTTGCTCTGTCAAATGCGGAAATTCCTGTGGTAGTTCCTTTTTTGTAATCAACGGACTCCGTAAAAGAACAGGAAATATTATTACTCAACATTCCGTGTTTTCTTTCCATAACATTTATATCCAGTCTGTCTAAAGTTTCGCCGCTAATCGGAACACAAACCAAACCCCTGCCGTATTTTGTCATAAAGTTTATAATTTCAGGTGTTACTTTTTCCGCCGCACAAACCAAATCCCCCTCGTTTTCTCTGGACGGATCGTCAACCACTATTACCATTTTTCCTTTTTTGATGTCTTTTAATGCACTTTCTATAGAAGAAAATTTTTCGTTTGTTTTCATTTGTCTATGCCTCCATACATCTATACATCTTATATTTACATAAATCCGTTTTCTTTCAACAAATCCATTGTTATGTCTTTTTTATTTTCTTTTTTGTTAAATAATTTTTCTGCATACTTTGCAAAGAAATCAATTTCTATATTTACGATACTGCCGGTCTTAAGTGTATGAAAAACAGTTTTATTAAAAGTTTCCGGTATCATTGTAACCGAAAATTTATTATCAAAAATTTCCGAAACCGTCAAGCTGATACCGTCAACGGCAATAAATCCTTTTTTTATTATATATTTTTTTATTTCATCGTTTATATCAAAATATATAAAATAAAAATTCCCCGCTTTTTTTATATCGTTAATTTCGGTTGAAGTATCAATATGCCCGGACAGAATATGACCGCCGAGTCTTGTCCGTAAAGTTAAAGCTCTTTCCAAATTAACAACGGAATTTTTTTGAAGCAGAGAAATATTTGTAATATCACTTGTTGTCGGGCTGTAATCAAAACTAAGAATTTGCTTTTTTGCTGCCGATGTTTGCTGCAGGCTTTGTGCATTATTTGTAACCGTCAGACATACTCCGTTGACGGCAATACTGTCACCTGTTTTTATATCATCCAAAACGGTTTCTATTTGTATTTTGCTGTCGGATATATTAACAACTTTCCCGATGTCTTCAACTATACCGGTAAACATAAAACTCCAATTTACAATTTATAATTTACAATTAACAACTTATAATTAACGACAAGAGACTATTTTTGCTTGGCAAAAATAATTATATCATTATCAAAATGTTTTACTTTAATATTTTTAAAATTCAAAGCATTTTTTATGTATTGCACTCCGTCACCCTCAACAAAAGTTTTTGCGTTTCTTCCGCCGACAATTATCGGAGCGACAAACAGCATAATTTCATTAACCTTACTTGTTTTTAAAACGGAAGCATTTATTTCCCCTCCGCCTTCAACCATAATTTTTTTTAAAGACATTTTATTCAATTTATCAATAACGATATTAAAATCTTTTTTGGCACCTTTAAAATTTATCGCTACAGGTTTTATGCAGTCTTTATAAAAATATTCAGGAATTTTTTTTATATTTTCATCATACAAAACTATTGTCGGTATTTTTCCGTCAAGCACGTTGTAGTTTTGCGGAATTTTTAATTTTTCATCAAGCACTACGCGAACGGGATTTTTACCGCACCCGTGGGAAGACAGTTCCGGATTATCTTTTAAAACGGTATTTGTTCCGACAAGCACCGCATCAAATTCTGTTCTTGTTTTATGAACAAAATTTCTTGATTTACCGTTTGATATCCATTTTGAATCGCCGCAATATGTTGCAATTTTCCCGTCTAAAGATACTGCGGACTTTACAAGAATATAAGATTTCGCATTTTTTATATTGTTGATATAATCTTTATTCAGTTGTTTTGCCTGTTTTTCCAAAATGCCGTTTATTACCTCTATTCCGGCAGATTTTAATTTTTTAAAACTTTTTCCAGCCGTTAATTTATTAGGATCTTTCATTGCACAGACAACTTTTGTTATTTTTGATTTTATTATAAGGTCTACACAGGGCGGACATTTTCCCCAGTTGTTGCATGGTTCAAGATTTACATACAAAACCGAATTTTTTATATCCTGTTTTTCGGCCGAATTTATTGCTGAATTTATTGCGGCGGCCTCGGCATGCTCGGCACCGAAAAATCTGTGATAACCCTGCGATATTATTTTCCCGTCTTTAACAAGAATTGCACCGACCATAGGATTGGGAAAAACGAAATTTTTTCCTTTTTTGGCCAGCTCCAGCACAAGACGCATATATTTTTGATGTTCTTTAATATCCTGCATAAAATAAAAAACTCCGAAAAAGAAAATATTTTTCGGGTATAAAAATAAAAAATTTTTTTCTTCTTTCATCCGGACTTTAGAAAACAAAAAATGTTTCCTTTACCGTCGGCATTCGCTTTTCACGAATTCGGTCTGTTTTTACAGACTTGCAGGCTTGCCTAAACAGGCTTACTGCCGATAAGGATTTTCACCTTTCCCCGAAGAATATCAAATTTCCTTAATTTTACATATTTTGTAATGATTTTTCAATGACTTCCTAAAGAAAGCAGAAAATCTTAACCACATTTGCAACAATTTATAATAATTTTTATTTTCTTTAAGGAAACAAAACGAACAGAAGAAAATTCTTTTAGAAAAAAATCCTCTGCTCGTTTTTTTGGTCAAGGCTATGTATTGACCGTTACTTTTTTATTTTTTGCTTTAGTAAAATTTTAGAAAAATATTATAAAATAATTACCAAACATCAGCATCTCTCCAATTATCATCCCCTTCATAAAATCTACTACCTTTTGTAATATTATAAACTAAAATTAATCGATTGTTTCCTCCTCTTATCAAATCATCCGGTATTCTGGATAAAGCACAAAAATAATATTTTGTATGAGAAGAATTTGTGCCGACCATAAATGCCGTAAAATATTTATTACCTCTAGCATCAATACCTAAAACCTCATCATAAACCGTTAGATTACCTTTCCCTGAAGTATGATCTCGTCTTAAAAAACATCCTTTTTCTGAATAGTAAGCCTTTTGTGCTGAAAGTATTTGTCCTAAAAGAGCGTAACCCTCTGAATATTTTGCCTTGTCAACGTAGCCTCTATAAATAGGCACACTGATAACCGACAAAATAATCACAATTGCGATAACGATTACCAACTCCACCAAGGTGAAACCACACCGTCTGTCATGCCCGAATGCCTTTGTCGGGCATCC
>CAJOOL010000040.1 GCA_905236115.1 uncultured Endomicrobiia bacterium | reverse complement strand
CTGCGCCTGCTGCTTTTGCCGAAGGATCCCAACGACAGCAAAAACGTCATTATGGAGATCCGCGGCGGCGTCGGCTCCTTCCATTCCTGCAATTGTTATAATAACCGATGCACTCATAATATCATCAACATGGGCTAAAAGTCTGTGTAATCCTGCAACACCGACATCGTATAACCTAATAACTTTATTTCCAAAAAATTCCGCAGTAATTGCTGCTTCTTCCGCTACCGGTATATCGCTTGTTCCTCCTGTTGCAACAACAATTTTACCTATACCGTTAGTTTGATTAAGTTTTCCTATAATTCCGATTTTTGCATCTTTAAAATATTTTATACGAAATTTTTTTGAAACAATATCTTTTTTTTCTTTTTGAAGGCGAGTAATTAAAATGTTATCTTGTCCGTTTGATTTCATTGTTTTTATGATAGCAATTATCTGTTCTGCTGTTTTTCCTGCACCGTAAATTACTTCGTTTGTCCCTTTGCGAATCTTTCTGTGTAAATCGATTTTGGCAAAATCTATATCTTCAAACGGTTTCTTTTTTATTTTCAGTATTGCATCTTTTACGGAAAGAGTTCCGTTTTTCACATTTTCAAGAATTTGTTTTAAATCACCGTTCATTTCTTGCCTCCAAATCAAGACAAACTGTTTTATAATCTTCGGATAATTTTTTTAATATCTTTTTTCTGTTTGAAACCAATAACGGAATTTGTTCTTTGTTTATTTGAATTTTTGCCGTATCACCAACAGTTCTTACTCTAAAATCAATAAAACCTAAAGAAAAAAGATAATCTTCTGCTTTTTCTGTTCTTTGTAAAAGATATTTATTTATTTTTTGTTTTGTTGCAATGCGGGTTGCAAGACAAGTATAAGAGATTTTATTCCATGTAGGCAATTTTTCTTTCTTTGATAATTTGCGAACATCTGTTTTAGTAAGGTTACACAATTTAAGAGGGGACAAAACAGACAATTCTTTAAGAGCTTTCATACCGGGACGATCATTTTCTTTGTCGGAAGCATTTGTTCCGTCAATAACGATATTAAATCCGTCTTTTGAAGCTTCTTTATATATTGCCGAAAAAATTTGTTTTTTGCAAAAATAACATCTGTTATGCGGGTTTAAAACAATTTGTTTATCAGACAATATATTTAACTTAATAACTTTTAATTCAATATCAAAATCCGAAACAAATTTTAAAGCATTATCAAATTCAAAGCGGGGATGAAATTCCGATTTTACATAATATGCTTTTATTTCCTTAGCATATTTTTTTGCAGTATACAAAAGGTAAGAAGAATCAACTCCGCCTGAAAAAGCAATTGCTACTTTTGGATATTTTGAAAAAAATTTCTTTAAATTCATCAATAGATATGTGACTTTAATAAATAATAAAAAATTTAATTTTTAGCCGAAATTTTTGATTTTTCCGATTTTTTAAATAAAACTTCTTTAATAACACCTTTCGGATCTGATACAAGTACAATTACCAACCAAATAAGTAAACCAAGAGCAACAACGGATAACCCCAAATAAGAATCGTTAAGCATATCTAAAGGGGCAGGATTAAAAAATGCTGCTATAACTTCTGCATATTCAAATATTGCATCTACAAACCACATAATTGCTGCACCCCAATATAACCAACAAAGAACACCAACTTTCATATTGCTTTTATAAGCTCCCGCATACCAAACAACGGTACATATAATTGCAGCAAAAAGAGTAATTAAAAGAGTCATAGTTATATTGCCTCCTTTTTAAGCTTAACTTCACGAAGAGCTCTTTTTTCTATAATATTGGAAACAATTAACATACAAACCCATATTGCCGTAACCAGCAGTGCCATTGTAACACCGGCACTGCCCATTTCCGCAAGCATATCGGCTGTTTCACCATTTTTAACGGCAGTAAGAAACGGAAAAAAAGGAACAACTTCTCCGTGCCATATATGTTCAAATGCAAGAAGAGCTGAACCGCCCCACAAAAGTTTGCTTAACCATCCGAGTTTTGTAGAAAATTTAATTTTTGTTACTTCTTCAACCGTTCCGTT
>CAJOOL010000039.1 GCA_905236115.1 uncultured Endomicrobiia bacterium | reverse complement strand
TCCTCTCTGATAGGTTGTCCGGCGTGCTGATGCGTATGTAATATATCAATCAATTTTCCGCCGCATAAAAGGCTGAGAATCAAGGAAAAAGCAAAAGCCGCCGCTATGCGCCAGCACAAAGAAAAATCCGGATAAAAAATCGCAAACATATAGTCCTCCTAAAACAAATTTTTCCTCAATTTTAGCCGCAATATCTAAAATAACTCTTAAAAAAATACGATTTATGTTTAAATTTACGAGAATTTTACTATTATGCGTGTATGGTACATCCTAATAAGGAGAAAATTGATGCAAAAACACTTGTTTTTTTTACTGTGTTTACTGCTAACTTCTTCGGTTAGCGCGCAGGAAGTATTTTTAGACGATATGGGCTTAGACTTTGATTCTTCTGAAAGTTCGTCAACAATAAGTTCAGCGCCCCTCAAAGAAGAGCCGTCGGATTCCGGCAAAGCTCTGTCTTCATTTATTTCCAGTCGCCTGCCGGCAAGTGCCGCCAAAAACATTGAAAAAGCCGAAAAAATATTTTGCTATACGGTAGACTATCCTTCCGCCGATTACAGCGGATACATCATAAACGATATGGCAATAACCGGCTCGTGCGGAGAACTGTCGAAAGAAGGTTCGGAATTAATAAAAAAAGCCGTATTAAATAACGGAATGGCCTTTTCAACCGCCAGCGAAAATTGCAATATTGCCCCAAAAATTATGTTTCGTTATTTTAACGGAATAGACAGCACCGATGTTTTATTTTCATCGCCTTGCCACTCTTTAACTTTTTTTCACGGACAAGACGTTGTAACCATAAATGCCTCGCCCGCAAAAGACATAGTTGACGAGATAGTGAACGCCTATGCTGGAATTAAGGAAAAGTTTATATCTCCCGCACTTTTAGGGCAAATGATAGGCAACGGAATGATAGTTTCGCAGAATCAAAAAGAGATGGTGCGCCAAAAAGAAACCGCCCCTTCATTAAAAAAGTGGGGAGATGAAACAACATCCTCCTCTCCTGCCCCAACATCTTCATCTGCTCCGATTGAAACCAAAACCGCACCAAAAGGCTGGAACAGATTGAAAAATTAAAAACGCGAGACTAATAATGCTTTTCAGTTCGGTTTCTTTTTTGTTTGTATTTTTACCTCTGCTTTCGGCAATAATCTTTTTGTCACCGAAGAAATTGCATAATCTTGAATTGCTCCTTGCGAGCATCATTTTTTACGCTTTTGGCGAGCCTCGCTTTTTACCGATTATTTTTGCGGTTATCCTTATAAGTTATTGCGGCGCTTTATTAATTACTTCTTTCCCCAAATACCGAAAAGTATTTTTATTTTTAACCATTACCGCTGATTTAGGTTTTTTATTTTATTTCAAATACTTCAATTTTTTCGCCGATATAATAAATAACCTTACCGGCTCGCATTTTGCATTGATTGAAATCTTTTTACCTTTGGGTATTTCTTTTTATACATTTCAAGCAATTTCGTATGTCATTGACGTGTATCGCCAAGACGTAAGCGCCCAAAAGAGTCTATATAAATTTGCGCTGTATATTTGTCTGTTTCCGCAACTGATAGCCGGCCCGATTGTTAAATATCACGATATAGCCGAATCGCTGGAAAAAAGGGATATAACTTTTGAAAATATATCTTTAGGCATAAAGCGTTTTATCATCGGACTGGCAAAAAAAATGTTGTTGGCAAACACTTTAGGAGCTGTTGCAGATTCGGTATTTTCGCAAAGTCCGAATGCCGTATCCGCAGGCATATCTTGGCTTGGCGCCGTTGCTTATACTTTGCAGATTTTTTACGATTTTTCCGGATATTCGGATATGGCAATCGGCTTAGGTATGATATTCGGTTTTCGCTTTAAGGAAAATTTCAATTATCCATATATTTCCAATTCCGTATCCGAGTTCTGGCGCCGTTGGCACATTTCGCTTGCAACGTGGTTCAAAGAATATTTATATATTCCGCTCGGCGGCTCCAAAAACGGCAATCTGAAAACCATCCGCAATTTAAGCATAGTTTTTTTGCTCACCGGTCTTTGGCACGGTGCCAGCTGGAATTTTATCCTATGGGGAGGGGTAAATGGATTTTTTATCATTCTTGAAAAGCTCCTCAATATCAAAGAAATAAGTGCCAAATACACCAAATTATGGCATAGATTTTTAATGCACGGTTATTGCCTGTTTGTCGTTATTATAGGTTGGGTATTATTTTATAACACAAACTTCATCAACGCTTTTGCGCACATAAAAAATATGATGTTTTTAGTTCCGGCAGAAAACATAACCGAAACTTATACCTTGCCTTATTATCTTGAAACAAAAGAAATTCTTGCTTTTTTGGTTGCGATTTTATGTTCGATGCCTTTATTTAAAAACATTTTATATATTCAAAATTCTTGGGCAAAAATCGGAATTAATATTTGGCTTTTACTGCTTTATGCTTTGTCGGTTATGGAAATCGCCGCCGGCACTTATAACCCTTTCATTTATTTCAGATTTTAAGGATGAGAAAATGAAAAAAAATATAATAATTGACCTGATATTTTTACTGATTTTTTTTACCTCATTAATTTTGCCGACGACACATATATCGCAAGAGAAGGTCGCTAAAAACGAAAACCGTTTTCTCAATACTTATGTTCCCTTGTACGATTCCGCCCAAAAAAAGATTAAC
>CAJOOL010000038.1 GCA_905236115.1 uncultured Endomicrobiia bacterium | reverse complement strand
TAAGTTTATGGTATTTTTTGCTTTACAAAAAATCTGTATATTATCCGGGGCTAAAGGGCGACTGCCCTGTTCCCCGCTTCCTCTTTCTGTCGTTGACGGCAAAGAGGAGTTTTTATAACATAGATTCCCGATTAACGACTACAAAATGTTTCGCACTTTTCGGGAATGACAGACGAACGGCAATTTACAACAAAGGCAAATGCGAGATTCCCGACAGAAACATTCGGGAAAGACAGACTTTTCCAAAGAGCTCCTCAGCCATACCAAAAAACTCCGTTTTTTGGTATACTGCCGCCGAGAAGATAAATCCACCGAAAGTTTTTATCTTTTTTCCCAAGCTGTGCTATGCTTTGGCGATGTTGGCCAAAACAGCCCGCTCGGCTTTGGTTTTTTTTATAGACAATTAAATTTTTGTATTTTTAAGTGAACAAATTGTTCACTTATGTGAATATTATAATTGTTTTTGTTTTTTTTGTCAAGAGTTTTTTTCCTAAAGAGGACTTTATGGAAGTTAAAAGAAGTTTTTTTGCCGAGCAGCTCCGTAAAATAATGTTTGAAAAAAAACTTACACAGCAAAAATTAGCCGATATGACAGGCATTAACAGGCCTTTAATCAGCCGTTGGATTATCGGCGACAGAAACCCGTCGCTTACTTCTCTAAAAAAAATTGCAAACGTGCTGGATGTTTCCGTGGAATATTTTATTGAAAACGGGAAAGAAAATAAAAATAATTTTGACGAAAAAGATATTGAAATATTGAAGTTAAAAAATGAAATTCTGGATTTGAAAAATAAAAATTTGGAACTGGAAAAAGAAAATTTGGAATTGAAATACAAAAAACGCAGAATATTATCAGATAAAATTTTAGAGGCAGACATGAAAATTTAAAATAATTTAACGAGCCTGCCTCTTTTGTTTTTTATTTTTTAATAAATTTTAGAAAGAATACTTAACGCCTAAGTTTCCGGTAAAGCCGTTGCTGCCGCCGCTTCTTCCTGCAATCTGCAAATAACAGCTCCATGCACTGTCAACAAAATCTTTGTTGCAGCCGATACCGTATTCAACATAGCCGTCAATTTTAGCACCTTATGAAGTTTCGTAATCGCGGTTGTTTATCAAACCGTATATTAAAGTAACATTAGGTTCCAATGTCCAATTTTGAGAAAGATTTAAATTATATCCTGCTCTTGCACCTACGCTATACATATTCATACCGAATTCATCTTTACCGAAATCATTTTCGGAGGTAGAATTGCTGAAACAGAAATTTCCGGTTAAACCCAAATAATATTTTTCTTTCATCCACATATACGATACACCCAGTAAATAACCGTTTTGATTGATTTTCGTATTGTCATATTTCTGTTCGCTTCCCGCATAACCTAAATATAAAGATATCATGCTGTTGTCGTTTACCGCCGTGTCAATACCTGCCAACGTTCCGAACACTTTATTGTCCACATCATTGTTGCTGAGTTTTATGGTTTCATTAACCATATACGGTCTTATCCAGAACCCGTTATAAAGATTGGAATTTTCAAAAATTCTGTCCGATGCGGAAGCATACAGAACCGGTTTTGCTTTTGCCTGTTTTATCTGAACGGACTGAACATCCAATAGTGGTAAATGCCTGTGTTAAAACGTTTGCCTGTGTCAATGCACCGCCGACGGAACCTGCAACGGCACCTGCCATTATGGAAGAATTACCGCCCGCTTTGGTGAAAGTTATATTTCCGGAATTGGAATTATAATTTACATTATATTTGTATAACTTTGATGCTGCGGAATTTACGGAAGATACTTTATCTTTTAAATTGTCGGAAGTTACAAACTCCGTTTCAACGGACTCTTCGGAATTATCAATATCGGTTAAAATATTTACGGCTTTTAAGTTTATCTTTCCTGCACCGTCAAAACTTTCCGCAGAGAATTTATCCATTGTTTTATTTTGCAGGTCGGCATCGGCAACAATATTTAATTTATCATTTATTTTTAAACCGTTGAAATTATGTTCCTGTATTATGTTATTTGCCATATCAATTACCGCATTATTTACAGTCATATTTCCGCCGAACAAAGTTCCGTTTTGTCCTATCTGAAGAGTTCCTCCGTAAACCGTTACGCTTCATAAACGGCTCCGCCAATGCTTATATCCAAAAAATCAATGGAATTTTATATAAATTTAGCATTATCATCTATTATAAGTTTGTTTGAATTGTATATTGCTCCGCCATAATGTCTTTCTTTATTTTTATAAAAAAGTAAGTCACCTTTTAGATACATTTCTCCATTATTTTGTATTGCAGCTCCTTGAGCACCGCCTCCATTTTTATTATATTCAAAAACACCGCCGTCTACTACCATTTTACCTCTGTTGTATATTGCTGCACCACCGTGTTCTGCCGTATTACTTGAAAAAACAACTTTAGTTAAGCTCATTTCTCCTGCATTATACACCCCGGCACCAAAACCATACGCAATTACCTTTTACAAATTTTGTATTTGCTTTTATTGTGGCAGTTGATGTTGCATCGTTGTAAATAAAGCCATAAGTGTTCCCATTTGATGTTCGTAGGAAGTAAAAGAAACATTTTCACCGATTGTCAATTGCGAATTATATGTGTTACGTATTGAATTTCCGTATTTAAAATCTAAAGTTGTATCGTTTCCGATATTTACTGCGGAAGCACTGCTTGTTATTATTCCTCCGGCAGTATAACTTGCTTCATTAAACCCGGAAATGTTTCTTACTCCCTCAATGTTTAAGGTTTGGTTTTCCAAAGATATTCCGGAAATTTTGGTTTCTTCATCCGGTGTAGCAATAATATCAAATCCGTTACCGTTTCGTTACCCGTAAGCGAAAAAGTTCTCACTTCAGGTTCGCTTGCATTAACCGCTTCTTTAAGTGTCTGTCCGTATCCCGCACCGACAAGAACCCCTAAGCACAATATTACCGCCCATACTGTCAACAACCTACGTCTGAACATACAAACCATTTCCTAAAATAAAAAATATAAAAACGCCGACAATGTGTTTCCTTAAATTTTGATAGAATACAATTTATAAACATAAAAATCAAAGAAAAGATGTAGAATTTTTGTGAAAAGTGAAGTGACTTTCTATTTGGAAATTTCTTTGTTTTTGCAGAAATATTCCAGTGCGGCTATGTAGCCGTAAATACCGAGTCCGCAAATCTGCCCGACGCATGCCGGAGCAGTTAAAGATTTGTGACGGAATTCTTCCCTTAAATGAATATTTGAAATGTGAACCTCAATTGCAGGAATTTTTACTGCGGAAAGAGCATCTCTTATTGCAACCGAAGTATGCGTATAAGCAGCGGGATTAATGATAATTGCATCAACTTTATTTTCAAAACAGGAACATATTTTATCTACAATATCACCCTCGTGATTGGACTGAAAAAATTCCGTTAGAACGCCGTATTTTTCCGCTGCGTTCTTAATCATGTTTTCTATGTCTTTCAGCGTAGTTTTACCGTAAATTTCAGGTTCTCTTACGCCCAGCATATTTAAATTTGGTCCGTTTATAACTAAAATTTTTTTCATTTTAAAAATTCCTTTATGGTTTTTAAGACAATCAAATCTTTTACTTCCTCGCCGAATTTCGCCTTGCCGATTTCTTTCGGCAGAACAAAACGAATATTTTGCGATACGGATTTTTTGTCTTTTTTCATAAGGTCTAATATCTTTTGCGGGGAAACTTTTATATTTGGTTTTTCATAAAGTCCCGCATTGATAATGATTTTATATATTTCTTCTTTTGTCGTTTCGGAGCAAAATTTTGCATTTACGGCTAAATCCGCAGCAAATAACATTCCTATTGCTACGGCTTCACCGTGAAAATATTTTTTATATTCCGTAACGGTTTCCAATGCGTGGGCAAAAGTATGACCGAAGTTTAAAAGTTCCCTTACGCCTGAAACTTCTTTTTCGTCTTCTTCAACTACCGCAGCTTTAAATTTACAGCATTGATAAACTATTTCGTCAAAATCTTTCTGTGTAATAACGGAATTATCAAATATTTTATTAAGTTTATCATAAAATTTTCTGCTGAAAGTAACGGCATATTTTATTATTTCGCCCATACCGTTTTTTAAATTCTGCAAATCCAAAGTTTTTAAAAAATCGGTATTTATATAAACAAATTTCGGCTGATAAAATGCTCCGACGATATTTTTCCCTCCCTCTATGTTAACTCCCGTCTTACCGCCAACTGAAGAGTCAACCATAGCAAGAAGCGAAGTGGAAATTTGAATAAGTTTTAGCCCTCTCATATATGTAGCGGCAAAAAAACCCGCAGTGTCTCCCACAACTCCGCCACCCAAAGCCGCAACTGTAAACTTCCTGTCAACTCCAGCTTTTAATGCATAATCGTAAATGTCTTTTAAAGTATTAAGATTTTTGGATTCTTCGCCAGCTTTAAAAACATAAGAATAAACGAGAAATTTTTCTTTTTTTAAAATATTCTCTAATTTTTTCAGATAAATTTTTGCCACATTGCTGTCGGAAACAAACAGCACTTTTTTATGAGGAACGAATTTATTAAACATATTAATAAATTCATTTTCATTGTTTGAAAAAATTATAGGATAAGGATTATTTTTTAATTTTACGTTTATTTGTTTCATATTTTATTTTTCTTCATTTTTTTTATTTTTGTCGGAAAAATATTTTACGGCAGAATATTTTCCGCCTGAAAAATTTTCAACTATATAAAAATTCTGATTGATAAGGCTCTTTGTTAAATTTTTATAAACTCTTGATTTCGGCGATAAATTCTGCGTTTTTTTATCGTTCATAACGGTTATCAAATAATTTTTGTTCTTTTCCAAATCCGTTATTGTAAAAAAGCCGTTTTTGTCGGTAACAAATTTTTTCGTTTCTGTCTGCATTAACAATAATATCTGTACACCCTCAACACCGTTTTTGTTTTTTAAAACTCTCCCCTCTATAGATAAATTATCTTCGCTGTTTTCATTTTTTATTTTATTTTCCTGTTCAGTTTGAATTTCCGAAGTATCTTCGTTTTTTTCTGACACTTTGTTTAATGCGTTTATATTCTGTCTTAGAGCTGCCGTACTTTGCTGCTGTAAAAATTCATTTTCTTCTTTTTTCTCAATAAGTTCCAGTTCTTTTACTCTGATATCTTCTTCAATAAGTTCATTTTTTATTTTTAAATCTTCTTCTTTTTCAGATTTTTTTATCTTTTCCACCGCTTCTTTTAATTTTGCTTTTTCTTCTTTTTCAATTTTTGCAGCTTCTTTTTTCTGTGCGGCAATTTTTGCATTTTTTTCTTTTTGGACGGCTATTTTCTTTTCCTTGTTGAAAAGTGCATCCGTTTCTTCAGGGGATGGTTTTACCATAAAATTTTTATCTTTTTGAGAATTGATTAAATTATCTATCACGATTCCGGCAGGATAAAAATCAAAAAAACTGCTTACGGCTTTTATTGTATACTGTTCGTTCGGTTCCAAATTGTCAAAAGAATATTTTCCGTCTTTATCCGTTTTTGCCATTCTGCCGCCACACTCTATTATTGCATTTGGAAAAGCCTCATTGTTTAACGTTACTCTGCCTGAAATGTTAAGATAAGCATCAAACGTTATCGTTTCATCGCTTAAAAGTCTTTCTATTTTTTGAATTCTTTTTATAAAGGTAATACCATTTTTTTCCGCTTTAAAAATATATTTTCTGTCGTATATTAAATTTTCTATGGTGCATACACCGTATTCATCGGTTTTATATTTGTATTTGTTATTCATTGTAATATCGGCATTTGCCAGCGGTTCAAGACCTTGTTTTACCATAATCGTTACGCTGCATTTTTGAACATCTGCTTTAAAATTCAAAACATTTTCGGGAACCAGTTTTTCTTCCGCAGTTGTTTCCTGCTCACTGTTTTTCATATTTTTTGTTTTTGAATTTTTTTGATTTTGCTCGTTGATTTCGGTAATTACTACCGTATTGATTTCTTCTTCCGGAACAGCTGTTGTCAATGTTACCTGTTTGGGTTCAAAAGAATATCCTTTGATTGCTGCCGATACTATATATTCTTTATTTAAGCCTACGTTGAATATTTTGTAATTTCCGTCAATATCGGTAATGTATTTTTGTTTTCTGTCATTTATTTTTATCTCTGCGTTTGCCAAAGGTCTTCCCCGGAAAGTAACTTTTCCGCTTACTTCGCCGGAAACCGTAAAATCAAGATTATTTTTGCTTTCGGTAATATTTTCTTCTCTTATAAACTCGGGAACGGAATGAAATCTTTTATCATTTATTTTTATTATATATGTGCTGTCGGTATCTGCCGGTACAGTTTTATAATAACCGTCGGAATTAGTTTTGTAATTTGTTCCGTTTACGTTTACTTCAATACCTTCCACGCCTTTGCCCAGAGATGTTACTCTGCCGCCAAGAAAAATTTTATTTTCCGCATAAGAATTTGCCGCAGAGGTTAAACCCGTTAAAACCAGAAAAACTGCAATAAAAATTTTTTTCATAAATTTTCCTCAAAAAATTTTATTTTTAACCGATTTATAAAATACATATATACATTAATTATACATTATAAATTATAAATTGTAAATTATAAATTGCCCTTTAGGAAACACTGATTAATTATGAATGAGCAAAGCCCGAAGCAGATTTTGCCTATAAAGAGGCGGAACTTCGCAGGGATACCGGGCAATTTATCGCG
>CAJOOL010000037.1 GCA_905236115.1 uncultured Endomicrobiia bacterium | reverse complement strand
TTTAGAATGATTTATTTTATTTTTATTGTAATATTATTATTGTTATAATTTATAATAAAAATTTCTAATTTTATACAATTTAAAATTGATTGAAGAAAAAGATAAGAAATTTGAAGAAAAAATAAAACGTCAAGACATTGAAATAAATCTGTTGAAAGAAAAAATAAATAAATTTGAAAATTGTAATAAGTAAAGATTTTTTATATAATCAATAGAATGAAACATATTATTTTTATTTTGGCTTGTTGTCTGCTTGTTACTTCCTGTGCAAAGAAAATAATCATTCCCAAAAATTTTAAATACAATGAAATTTCTGCAGGAGAATATAAGCTGGCTTGCCTGCAGAAAGTTACCGACAGAAAATCCCCGATACGTATTTATATAGAGGGTGACGGAAATGCCTTTAACGGTTACGGCTTTCCGACGGACGACCCTACGCCGAAAGGAACTTTTTTAAGACGTATTGTCTTTAACGACCCGAACGAAAATGTTGTGTATTTGGCACGTCCGTGGCAGTTTATAAAAGATAAAGATAAAAAGAAAAATCAAACGGATTGGACGACCGGACGCTTCAGGCAAAAAATTATAAATTCAACCGCACGGGCGGTAAAAGAAATTGCAAAAAATAATTCCGTAATTTTGATTGGATATTCCGGCGGAGCTTTGCTTTCGGGGCTTGTCATAAAACAGAATTCCGATATAAAAATAAAAAAATGGATAACGATTGCAGGAGTTTTGAACCACACAAAATGGACTGAAAAATTAAAACTGCCGCCGTTGAAAAATTCAGTTGATTTGGATATTCTTCCCAATGTTAAACAAATTCATTTGGCAGGACAAAAAGATAAAATTGTTCCCGCAGAGCTGACAAAAGAAATTGTTAAAAAAGAAAATTTAATAATTGTTCCCAAGGCTTCACATAACAAAGGATTTGAAGATTATCTTGATGTCATTTACGATAATATGTAATATAAAAGTATAACGTATAATTAAGAAAACACGGACTTGTTACGAACGGAAAATACAAAAAAATTTTTACCAAATTCGCTGCATACTGCCATAACCGTCTGTTAAGCTAAAAACTATTTCTTAAGGATATGCTTCCTTAAAAACTGTCCGGTATAAGATTTTTCTATCGTCATAATTTTTTCCGGCGTTCCGGCACCTACCACTTTGCCGCCGCCTGCTCCGCCCTCGGGGCCTAAATCTATTATCCAGTCTGCAGTTTTTATCACATCCATATTATGTTCTATTACCAGAACGGTATTTCCCGCATAGACAAGTTGATGAAGAACATCCAGCAGTTTTTTTACGTCGGCAAAATGAAGACCTGTAGTCGGCTCGTCAAGAATATACAATGTTTTTCCGGTTCCTCTTTTGGAAAGTTCCGTTGCAAGTTTTATCCTCTGTGCTTCACCGCCGGAAAGAGTGGTGGAAGACTGACCTATTTTTATATAACCGAGTCCGACTTCGTTTAACGTAGATAAAATATTTTTTAAACGAGGAATATTTTCAAAAAATTTTGCGGCTTCTTCAACTGTCATATTTAAAACTTCGTCAATATTTTTGCCCTTGTACTTTATTCGTAAAGTTTCTTCGTTAAATCTTCTTCCGCCGCAGACATCGCACTTAACGAAAATATCGGGAAGAAACTGCATTTCTATCTGCAAAGTTCCGTCGCCCTGACAGTTCTCGCATCTGCCGCCTTTAACGTTGAAAGAAAATCTTCCCGGCATAAAACCTTTGGCTTTGGCTTCCGGTGTCTGTGCAAACAAATCTCTTATTATTGAAAACGCCCCCGTGTATGTTACGGGATTTGAACGCGGCGTTCTGCCTATGGGCGACTGGTCAACTATAATAACTTTATCTATATTTTCAAGACCTTCAATTTCTTCAAATTTTCCGGGGTTATCTTTAGTTCTGTAAAGTTTCTGTGCAAGAGCTTTATAAATAATTTCATGAACGAGCGTAGATTTGCCCGACCCCGAAACACCTGTTACGCAGACAAAAAGACCGAGAGGAATATCAACATTTATTTTTTTCAAATTGAACTGTGAAGCACCTTTAACGGAAATCCATTTGTTGTTAGGCTTAATTCTTTTTTCTATCGGTATGGAAAGTTCACCGTTGAGATATTTTGCGGTGACGGAATTTTTATTTTTCATTACTTCTTCCGGTGTTCCCTGTGCCACTATTTTACCGCCGTGAATGCCTGCCCCCGGACCTAAATCTATTAAGTAGTCGGAAGTTCTCATGGTATCTTCGTCGTGTTCAACGACTATCAGACTGTTGCCCATATCCCTTAATGCCGTCAATGTTTTTAAAAGTTTATCGTTGTCTCTTTGGTGCAGACCGATAGAAGGTTCGTCCAGAACATACAGCACGCCGGTCAGCCCCGAACCTATCTGTGTGGCAAGGTGAATTCTCTGTCCTTCTCCGCCTGAAAGAGTGGAACTTTCTCTGTCAAGCGAAAGATAACCGAGCCCGACATTATTTAAAAAATTCAGCCTTGATTTTATCTCTTTAAGAATTGTTTTTGAAATTATTTTTTCTTTATCGGTTAGTTTTATATTCTCAAAAAATTTTGAAGCCTGTTCTACCGACATTGAGGTAATATCCATAATGGATTTTTCGTTTATAAGAACGGACAGAGCTTCTTTTTTAAGTCTTTTGCCTTTGCACTCCGGACAAATTTTCTGCGTCATATATTCCGTAAAAACAGCACTTCTTACGGATTCGGATTCCGTCTCGTTATATCTTCTTTGCAAATTTGTAATAACGCCTTCAAAATCTCCTTTGCCGTATAACAAAATATCCTGCTGATTTTTCGTAAGATTTTTCCAAGGAGTATCCATGGGAATGGAATATCTGCCGCACACATCCGAAAGCATTTCATAATAGTATTTGGACCAAGAATTTTTCCATCTGTGAGTTTTGGTAGTTATGGGGTTTGCCCATGCTTTCAACGCACCGTCTTCTACGGACAAATTTTTATTCGGCACTACCAAATCGGCATCTACCTCTATTTTCTTGCCCAAACCTCCGCATCCATGGCATGCACCGTGCGGAGTATTAAACGAAAAAAGTCTCGGTTCAATTTCCGCAATATTTATGCCGCAGTCTATGCAGGCATAATGTTCGCTGAAAGTTTTTTCTTCTTTTATATTTTTTTTATCATCCAAAACGGCAACGGAAACAAGCCCATGACCGTGTTTTAAAGAAGTTTCTATGGAAGAAGAAATTCTGGATTTGTTTTCTTTATTTACTTTTATTCTGTCAACCAAAATATCTATCGTATGTTTTTTGTATCTGTCAAGTTTTATATCTTCGTCAAGAGAATATATTTTTTTGTCAACGCGGACACGGTTAAAACCGTCTTTTAACAGTCTTTCAAACAGTTCTTCATAAGTTCCGGTTCTTCCTTTTACCAGCGGTGCAAAAATGTATATCATTGAATTTTCCGGAAGTTTCATTACTTCGTCTATTATCTGTTGAGACGACTGCGGACTGACTTTTTTACCGCATTTCGGACAATGTGCGATACCTGCCCTTGCAAAAAGAAGTCTTAAATAATCGTAAATTTCCGTAACAGTTCCGACGGTGGAACGCGGATTGTGCGACGGATTTCTCTGTTCTATGGATATTGCGGGCGAAAGCCCCTCTATAATATCCACATCGGGCTTATCCATTAAATCCAAAAACTGCCTGGCATAAGCCGAAAGAGATTCCACGTATCTTCTCTGACCTTCGGCATAAATCGTATCAAACGCCAGTGAAGATTTTCCCGAACCGGAAAGACCGGTAACCACAACAAGTTTGTTTTTCGGTATGTCTATATCAATATTTTTTAAATTGTGCTGTCTTGCACCTCTGATTTTGATTATGTCCATAAATATTCCTCTTAGAAAATAAATTTGATTATTATACAAAATTGTGAGGCGGAACGGAAACCGTACTTAAGGATTGGACGACAAACTAAATTTTAAGATAAAGTAAAAATAAAGAAAATGATGAGAAAATTTTTCAATAAAATCTTCTCAAATGAATGGAAATAAGTATCCCTATGGCAAACATTGACGACAGCATACTGGAACCGCCGTAAGATAAAAGAAGCAGCGGAAGCCCCGTTACCGGCATAAGCCCCATAACCATACCCATATTGATTATACCCGAAAAAGCAAACATTGTTGCAATGCCCGCAGCAATAAGAGAGCCGAACCTGTCACGGGAATGTTTTGCCACAACCAATGCACGCCATACAAAAAGAAAATAGAAAATAATTGTCAGCTGAGAAAAAATATATCCCCCCTCTTCCCCTATGACGGAAAAAATAAAATCCGTTCTCTGTTCCGGCAGAAAGCCCAGCTGGGTTTGTGTGCCTTTAAGAAAACCTTTACCGTAAATCTGTCCTGACCCGATGGCAATTTTAGACTGAATGATATTATAACCGGAAGCACGGGAGTCTATTTCCGGCTTTAAAAAAACTATCAGTCTTTTTCTCTGATATTCTTTTAAAGATTTTTCAACAACGACGGAAGAAAACGAACCTGCAAAAATCAAAAATAAAAATATTACCAGATATGTCCAGCCGACAGGGATTCTGAGTTTGTTCAAAAACCATTTTATTATAAAAATAATTAAAATTATGGAACCGAAAATTATTGCGGCATTGTGCCAGTCCGAAGGAGCAGAAACAAAAAAATTAAGCACTTTATTATTCTTAAGAAGTTCCGGCTGAAGTTTAAAGAATGTGGTTAAAAGAGGTATCAGCACCGCCAAGCCGCCGTATAAAATAACGGCAAAAATATATCTGACTTTGGCACCTGCGATATAAAGAAGAACAAGCGTTATTGGAAAATACGGAAGCGTGGAGGAAAAATCCGGCTGAAGCATTACGATGGCAAAATGACCGAAAGTAATAAGAAGCGTCTTAATAAATACGGATAATTTTTTTATTTCTTTCCAGTGAGTATCTATAAAAGCGGACAACACCAAAATCAATATTATTTTCGTTATTTCCACGGGCTGAAAAGAAAAAAACGGAAATTTGAACCAGCCTTTCGTTCCTTTAATTTCCAAACCGAAAATAAGAACAGATACCAGTAAAAGACAGGAACAGACATAAATGAATTTATAAAAATGTTTGTAATACTGATAGTTAAAACTTGCAAGAAAAACCATCCCGACAGAACCTATAACAAGTGCCGCCGTCTGCGTGGTTAAATACTTGCTTGAGTTTACGCCGCTGAAACCTGCCGAATATATGGCACAAAAACCCATAAACAACAGATAAAACAGCGAAACTAAAAAAGTAACATCCGTATTTTTTATAATTTTGGTAAAAATAGACTGATTATCGTTTGACATTTTTTGTTCTCTTTCCGGTTACTATCTTTGATTTATTTTTCTTGGAATTCTTTTTATTCTTAAAATTTTGTTTATATTTTTCTTTCTGTTCTTCAGGTTCTTCTTCAACTATATTAAAATATTTTTTCAGAATTTCTCTTGCAACCGGAACGGAAACCTGCCCGCCGTATCCGCCGTTTTCAACGATAACGGCTAAGGCCACTTCCGGTTTTTCGGCGGGAGCATAAGCCACAACCCAAGCATGGTCGTCGCCGTGAGGATTTTCCGCCGTGCCTGTTTTGGCTGCGACTTTTAATTTTTCAAATTTCGTTCTTTTGGCCGTTCCGTAGTCAACGGCCGCTTCCAAAGATTTGTGAAGATTATCCCAAGTGTATTGAGACAGCTCTATCTTTTCGTTCGGTTTCGGTTCATGCGTATAGATAATTTTATTTGTTACGGAATCTTTTATTTTTTCAACAAAATACGGTTTGTAAGAAACGCCGTTTGCCGCAACGGCAGACATCAGATTTGCCATTTGCAAAGGCGTAACCCATAAAGCTCCCTGCCCTATAGCCAAAATGGCAGTATCGCCTTTAAGCCACGGTATTTTCATTTTGGCTTTTTTCCATTCCGGAGTAGGAACAAAACCGTTTTTTTCCGAAGCAATATCAATTCCGGTTTTTTTGCCGAGATTAAATTTCTTGGCATATTCATCTATTACCTTAACACCCAATTCCAAACCGAGCTTATAAAAATAAATATTGCAGGAATATGCCATGGCTGCTATAAGATTAAGTTTTTTATGTCCTTTCTTCAAAGAGCAGGAATAAAACCTATCACCGAGCTCAAAATATCCTAAACAGTTTTCCACAATGTAAGGATTATGTTTAAGATGTTCAAGTGCGGCGGTAAAAGTAACAATTTTAAATATTGAACCGGGAGGATAAAGTGCCTGTATGCATCTGTTAAAAAAAGGAAGTTTTTTATCTCTTAAATAATTTCTGTATTCTTTAACATAAGAAATTTTATTTACATCATAGCCCGGACACGACACAAACGCACGGACGGCACCGGTATTTACGTCTAAAACTATCGCAGCACCTTTTCCGGTAGAAGATTCTTCAAGTGCTTTATATGCAACTTTTTGAAGCTCGTTATCAATGGTCAAATAAACACTGTTTCCTATGACCGGAGCTTCGTAATCAAAAGTTTTATTGTGTCTGCCTTTGGCGTTTACTTCAAAAGAAAGTCCGCCGTCTTTGCCTCTGATGTATTTATCGTAGGACTGCTCTATTCCACACCTGCCGACAATGTCGCCCGTTTTAAGTTCACTGTTATCCATATTTTCCAGTTCTTCGGAACGCAGCTCGTTAACGTAGCCTATGACATGTGCATTCTCAACGGAATCGTAACAAATTCTTTTCGGTTCTTTTACAACTGTTATTCCGGGAAGAAAAAGTTTATTTTCCTGTATTTTGAACGCTTCGTTCATAGTCAAATCTTCGGCAAGTTTTACCACTCTTCCGTAACGCCAGCCTGTTTCTATGGATTTTTTTATATCTTTATGAAGAATTTCACCGAGCTTTTCTATGCTTTCTTCCGTGGGAACATACTGCTGTTCAAAAGGATAAAACAATGCCACGTAATTTGTGATGTTATCAACAAGAAGTTTATTATTTTTATCGTAGATTAAACCTCTGAAAGCTCTTTCGTGGGTGGTGTGAAGCCTTTGATGTTCGGAAATATTTTTGTAATAACTGCCTTTAATTACCTGAAGATAAAATAACTTTGCAGACAAAAATAAAAACGCCAACAAAAAAAATATAAAAATGTTTTTATGTTTTTCGGTAAAATTAATATATTCATTTCTGTTTTCGTTGCTCCAAGACATTTACTTATCAAGATTCCTGTATTTTATTGCTTCGGCAACATGCGGTGCAGAAATATATTTGCTTGCGGCCAAATCCGCAACGGTGCGTGCAACTTTTAAAATTCTGTCGTAAGCTCGTGCCGAAAAACCGAGTTTTTCTATGGCCGCTTTAAGCATTGCGGCGGCTTTATCTTCCAAGATACAAAATTTTTTTATTTCTTTCGGTCCCATCTGTGCGTTACAGTAAATACCCGTTCCTTTAAAACGCTCATATTGAATATTTCTTGCTTTTATCACGCGTTCTTTTATCCGTGCGGAAGTATCTCCGGAAATATTTTTATTCAAAGTTATTTCTTCTATTTTAAGTGCGGGAACTTCCACCTGAATATCTATTCTGTCCATTAAAGGACCGGAAATTTTGGATCTGTATTTTTTTATCTGATACGATGAACAGGTGCATTCCTTATCGCTTCCGTAATTACCGCACTGGCAGGGATTCATTGAAGCTAT
>CAJOOL010000036.1 GCA_905236115.1 uncultured Endomicrobiia bacterium | reverse complement strand
TTTATGGGCGAAGAAGACACGAAAAGACAGGCATTAAACGTTTACAGAATGAAGCTGCTTGGAGCTAAAGTTACCGCGGTAAAATCGGGAACAAGAGTTTTAAAAGATGCGGTAAACGAAGCTATGAGGGAATGGACTAACAGCGTAACAGATACGCACTATGTGCTGGGTTCCGTTATGGGGCCGCACCCTTTCCCGACGATAGTAAGAGATTTTCAAAGCGTGATAAGCAGGGAAGCAAAAGAACAGATTTTGGAATATGAAAAAAAACTTCCTTATGCCGTTGTTGCATGCGTGGGCGGCGGAAGCAACGCTATGGGAATGTTCTATAATTTTATTGAAGATAAATCCGTGAAACTTATAGGATGCGAAGCCGCGGGAAAAGGCCTTGATACGGATAAACACGCAGCGGCCATTGCCAAAGGCGAAACGGGAATTTTCCACGGGATGAAATCTATTTTCTGTCAGAATAACGACGGACAGATAGCGGAAGTCTATTCAATTTCGGCAGGGCTGGATTATCCAGGAATAGGGCCGGAACATGCGTATCTGCACGATACAGGCAGAGCGGAATATGTGCCTGTTACCGACGAAGAAGCGGTGTCGGCATTTGAATATTTGGCAAAAACAGAGGGCATAATCTGTGCGATAGAAAGTGCACATGCCGTTGCTTATGTCCGCAAAATTGCACCGAAAATTAACAAAAACGAAAATATAATAATTTGTCTTTCGGGAAGAGGCGATAAAGACGTTGCGGCAATTGCAAGATACAGAGGAGAAGAAATATATGAATAAAAAAGAATTAACGACGAGATCCCCGATTACGAATTTCGGGGATGACAGAGGGAACAGAATAGAAGATGCATTTAAAAATAAAAAAATTTTTATACCGTTTATAACTGCAGGGTATCCGAACTTAAAAAAGACGGAAGATTTTATTTACAGGGCTGTTTCCGCCGGAGCGGGATTGATTGAAATAGGGATACCTTTTTCCGACCCCGTTGCCGAAGGACCTGTTATACAGGAAGCCAGCCAAAAAGCATTGGAAGCCGGAACAACTCTTGAGGGAATTTTTAAACTGGTTGAAACCGTCAGAAAAAAAGTTTCCATACCGCTTGTTTTTATGACATATATCAATCCCGTTTTCAGATACGGTTACGAGAAGTTTTTTAAAAGGTGTTCCTGTGCAGGCATAGACGGAATAATTGTTCCCGATTTGCCTTTTGAAGAAAAAAGCGAAATTGCGGAGTTTGCAAAAAAATATAACGTAAAAATTATTTCTTTAATTGCTCCGACTTCCGAAGAAAGAATTAAAAAAATTGCGGAAAGTTCCGAGGGATTTTTGTATATTGTTTCTTCGCTGGGTGTAACGGGAATAAGGCAGGAAATAAAAACGGATTTAAAATCCATTTTGAAAACAGTCAGAAAATATACGTCAACGCCTGCGGCGATAGGCTTCGGCATACACAGCCCCGAACAGGCAAGACAGATGGCGGAAATTGCTGACGGTGTTATAGTAGGCAGTGCGATAATAAAAATTATCAAGCAATACGGCGAGGATGCCGACGAGCGTATTTATGAGTATGTGAGGGAGATGGTTGGAGGGATGGAAGATTAGAGGATTGGAGGTATAGAGGTATAGAGGTATGGAAACGGCGGTTGAAGGGTTGAAAGGTTGAAGACAACAGAGGATTGGAGGAAAGGTGAGTAAAAAATATTATTTCTTTTTACCTGTTATATACATTTTTTTGGATCAGTTGACTAAATTTCTTACTGTTAAGAATATTCCTTATTATTCTTCAATTAAAATCAATGATTATTTTTCAATAGTGAATGTTTCCAATACCGGGGCGGCGTTCAGTATGTTTCAAAACAACAACACTTTTTTTATTATTTTCATATCGGCCGTATTGATATATTTAATTTATTTTATGATAAAAAATAAGTCTGAACTTACGCGTCTTCAGCAGCATTGTCTGCTGTTTATATTGTCGGGCGGGGCGGGAAACTTGATTGACAGAATTTTCCGCGGTGCGGTTGTGGATTTTATTGATATAGGATATAAGGATGTTTACCGCTGGCCGTCGTTTAATGTGGCGGATTCCTGTGTATGTATAGGAGTGGGACTATTTTTGATTTCGATGATAATAAGAAAGACAACTGATAAGCTGAATAGCTAAGAACGACAAAGACAGAACGGCAAACAACAAAATATAAAAAAGTAATCTCAAAAAAACAAAGCAAAAAAACAGCAGATTTGATATGATATTTGCATAAGGTATTTAATAATAATCAGAAACCAAAATCTGCTGTTTTTTTATTTCAAAATTCTTTATTTCGTTTCCATATCAATCTGGTCTAAGAGAAGTCTTGCTCTTATGTCTTTCATATCCATAATATATAGAAGCTGAGCGGTATTTTGAGCTTGAACAAAATTGTTCTTTTTCAAATATCTTACGGTCTTGTTATAAAGAGCGTTCGCTCTGTCTTCGGTGTATTCTTCAAAATCTTTCAATCTGCCGATATTTATAAAAGTATCAAAATACGGATATTTCTTTTGAAGTTTTTTTACTATTCTTTCAAACTTCTTAAAATCCTCATCGGAAAAAGCATCTATTGATTTTAAAAATCTTCTTTTGTCGGTTTCGTTATCTATCTTGGACAAAAGGTCATTTCTTGCGTGGGTAAGAGACTGTATATAATACCCGAGTTCTTCATCTCTTGAAATATTTCTGATTTTATTGATATAGGCAAAACCCTCATAAAAATTATCGTCTTCAACGGTTTTTCTCAACTCAGAAAGATAAGCATTGATAACTTCTCTTTCATAGTAAGCTTTTTTTTCGTTTAAGAAAGATATTTTGCTCTGTAAATTAGCCGCTTTCTTATTGTTCGGATTGACAAACAAAAGCTTATTCAAAATGCCCTCGGCTCTGCTCCATTCCCCGCCGAAATAACACTTCTTTGCCATTTTATATTCTTCGTTCCAGTCAGTAGCCACAGCATCTTTAGCCTTACCTTTTATGGGATCCCTGTCACTCTGCACCGACACGGATAAATCGTCATTTTCAGGTATGGACATTGCAAACGCAAAAGACGCAAAGAAAACAAACAATCCTGCCAAAAACAATACTTTTTTTGTTCTCATTTTTTAACCCCAATAATAATTTTTTATTGCACCGAAAAAGTTCCTTATTCTTTTAAATAAGGAAACTTTCATATTGACATCCAAAAGAACGTTGGTGTCGGGCGTTGATACCACTATGATATCGTCATTGTTTACCGTATACTCAATTTCCTTTTTCTCAACGAGTTTGTTTAAAATCTTCTTACTGTTGGTAAACTCTTTTTTATCTTCCAGAATTTTATAAATAACCTTTACAAGTTTGGGAATATCAAGCGGTTTGGAAATATAATCATAAGCACCGATTTTCATGGATTCCAGAGCAACTTCCAAAGAAGTATGAGCGGTAACGAATATAGAAACAAAATCCGGGGAAATGGTCTTCAATTTCTTGGTCAAAGTAAGCCCGTCCATATCGGGTAAACGATAGTCCACGATAACGACAT
>CAJOOL010000035.1 GCA_905236115.1 uncultured Endomicrobiia bacterium | reverse complement strand
GCTTTGTTATTTCCTGCAAGCATTGCATCTTCCACTTCTCTCATATCACCGCCTGCAATACCGCTGACGGCAGCAACACCGCTCTTTTTGTTTAATAAAGTATTTAATTCGTCAGAAGTCATTTTAGGATATTTTGCCAATATATGCACGATAACTGCAGGGTCAATATCACCGCATCTTGTTCCCATAACCAGCCCCGCAAGAGGAGTAAAACCCATGGAAGTATCAATAACTTTTCCGTTTTTGATTGCGGTAATGGAACTGCCGTTGCCTAAATGACATGTGATTAAATTTACTTCATCTTTAGGTATATTCAACATTTCGGCAGCTTTCTGTGTTACGTATTTATGCGATGTTCCGTGCATACCGTATCTTCTGACATGATCCTGCTCGTAATATTCGTCCGGAAGTGCATATCTGTAAGCATAGTCCGGCATTGTCTGGTGAAATGCCGTGTCAAAAACCAAAACCGACGGAATTCCCGGAAGCATTTTTTCAACGGCCTCAATACCCGCATAATGGTGAGGAGTATGAAGAGGTGCAATAGAATAACATTCTTTCAAATCTTTCTTAACCTGCTCGTTTACCAAAACAGGTTTTGAGAATTTATACCCGCCGTGAACCACTCTGTGGCCGACAACAGCTATCTCTTTAATATCTTTTATGCTGCCGGTTTTTTCGTCAAGCAAATCTTTTATAATTATTTGGACGGCTTCAAAATGATTGGCAACTTTACAGGCAGTTTTTACCTGAGGAACCGTTACGGATTGTCTTTTATAAAAAGCTTCTTCAAGCCCTATACATTCAACCAAACCCCATGCAACTTTCTGCTGCTTATCCATATCAAACAAAGAATATTTTACCGACGAAGAACCGCAATTTACAACCAAAACTTTCATTTTATTTCCCTTTCCTTATTAAATTTATAAGGGCTTATTATACAATATATTTAAAAAAAATCAAAGAAAATTCCCTACAAAAAATAAATTTTTAAAATTATTTCATAATCGGAAGAGAAACGACAACGGTTGTTCCCTCATTTTGAACACTTGAAATTTTTATCGTGCCGTTGTGCATTTCGGCAATCTGAAGTGCCGTAGTCAGCCCCATACCGACAGCCTTTGCCGTCTTGGTTGAAAACATCGGGTCAAAACACTGTTCCAAAGTTTCGGCATCCATTCCTTTGCCTTTATCGGAAACCATAATTACGGCATTTTCGCCCTCAACGGAAGAAACTATCTTTACAATTTTTACAACACCGGACTGCTCCAAAGCATCTTTAGCATTTTTTATGATATTAAAAAACATCTGTGAAAGTTTTTCAATATCGCCGTAGAGCTTTGCGGATACAATATCGGCATCAATAACAATACCGTCTTTTTTTAAACTTTCAACGGCTTTTGTCACTACATATTTCAAATCGCAAGGGGCTTTTTTTATCTGTTTTACTCTGGTCATATCCAAAATTTCCGTTATTCTGTTGTTAAGTTCAACAACTTCAACGGATAAAAGGTTTAACATTTTTTTCTGTTTTTCGTCTTCGGTATTTATGGATTTGTTCAGGAAATAAGAAATGTTGGATAAACCGGCAACGACATTTTTTAAATCGTGCGAAGCTATTGAGGCAAATTTTGCAAGAACTTTTATTTTTTCCGCATTGAGTTCTTTCTTCGTTAAATTGTAATTTTTTTCCATTTTATCTTCCCAGAATTTTATTTATTAAACCTATTACATCTTCTATTTCAAAAGGTTTGTTTATATAGAAAAATCCTTTTTCTTTCAAAGACTGCTCGTTCTCGTCACTGTTAAGAATATATACAACACCGGCATTGGGAAGAACTTTTTTTACTTCATCCTGAATATCACAGACATTGGTTTGTATCTTACAATCTATAAGGATAACGTCAAAAAACGTATCTTTAATATCTTCAAACAATTTCTCCGTACCGGAATAATTTATAACATGAAAACCTTTTTCAGTAAGTTCTTTTTTCAGTTTATCAAATTCGTTACTGTCATTATCAACTATGGCAACATTTAATTTTCTTTTATCTTTACCGAGAATTTCAAAAACTTCCGCCGTTCTTACGGGAATATCAACAAAATTATTTACGCCGATTTTTTTGGCTTCGCTTATTAAAGATTTGTTTTCTTTGCTTACCGCTAAAATCGTTTCGGGTATTTGCCCGAACATATCTTTCATTTTATTTAAAATATCAAGATTTTTTGCATTATCGTTCTCCGCCCGTAAAATGAAAATATCGGGTCTGTGTTTTGCAAGAGATTCTATTTTGTCGGCAGAGCAGGAAATAACATTCAGTCCGCAGTTCTTTAACGAATTGACAAATTTTACATCATCGGAATTTCTGTCCATAACAACAGCAAAAGGCCTGTTGACAATATCTTTTATTACGGACAACAAAGTATCTATTTCAAAAGGTTTGCTTAAGCAGGTAAATGCTCCGGAATTCAACGCTTCCGTAATCAAATCGTTAAGAGCATACGCCGTCATCATAACACCGATAATATCGGGTTTTATTTTTTTAATTTCTTTGAACGTATCTGTTCCGTTAATACCGGGCATTCTTATATCGGAAAATATCATATCAAAATCTTCCTGTTTGGCAAGTTCTATAGCCTTGTATCCGTTATCGGCGTCTTTTACTTCAAAACCTTCCAGCTCCAAAATACTTGTTAAAGACATTCTTAAAGAATCTTCATCGTCAACAACCAAAATCTTCAATTTTTTGTCTTCCATAATATATAAACTCCTTTTACAAAGGTATTTCTACCGTAAATACGGTTCCGACATCTATGGTACTTGTAACCAAAATTCTGCCCTGATGTGCATCTATTATTTCTTTTACTATCGGCAGTCCCAAACCTATACCTTTTAACTTGGTGGTAAACAGAGGTTCAAATAAATGTTTTATCGTTTCTTCGCTCATTCCACAGGCGGTATCTTCAACTATAATTTTGAAAACTTTTTCCTCTTTACGCGTAGAAACTTTTATCTGTCCGACTTTATCCGCCATGGCATCTTTGGCATTTGTGATAAGATTGATTAAAACCTGTGTCATTTTATCCGGATCCATAACAACACTGAAAGGCTGCAAATCCGTTATCAGTTTTACGTTTTCCGGCATAGGCACGGTAGGTATGACCTTGTTTATAAAAGGAATAATATCTACTGGAAGTTTATTTAATTTCTTGGTTCTGGAATAGTCAAGCAAATCGGTTATGATTTTATTGGCTCTTAAAACTTCCTCCGATAACATCTTTACCATTTGATTGGATTTCGGATCGCTGAACGTGTGCATTTTTGACAGAAAATAAGAAATGTTTTTTATTGCGGCAAGAGGATTTCTCAGCTCATGCGCAACGGAAGATGCCAAACGTCCGATGGTTGCAAATTTTTCCGATTTTATCAAGTCCTGCTGGATACTCTGAACTTTTTCCAAAGTTTCTTCCAGCTCATAGCTTCTCTGTTCAAACGCTACTTTAAGATTAATCAGCTCTTTCTTTTCTTTATTCAGCTCTCTTATATGTATTTCCATATCGCTTGCCATGGAATTAAAAGATTTTGCAAGCTCTCTGAACTCGTCATTGGAATTTATGGATACTCTGTAGCCGAGATTTCCTGCGGCAATTTTTCTGGTTCCGTATATAAGCTCTCTGATAGGCGTAAGGATAAATCTTACCAGCAAAAGGGAAATGATTATTCCAGTAAATATAACGATAAACGTCAAAACGATAATGGACTTGGTCATTTTATCAATTTGATAATTAATTCTGTCCAGTGCAATTCCTATACGCACTGCACCGACTATGGTCTCATTATCATATTTTGCATTTTTGACGCTCGGAATATACTCGTAAGACAAAATCGGAACCATTATTTCCAGCACTTCGCCAACATTGGGAATATTTTTGGTAACTTTACGCAGCTTATTCCTCTCCAGATTTATAAGAACAATAGAATCAACATAACTTGAAAAAATATCTTTTTTTATATTATCGTTGGCAACAGTTTCAACCGCCAGAGGCACGCCGTTGGAATCATATATGACGGAATATAAAACATCTTCTTCTTTTATGGTATTTCTGGTAAGATGTGCCAAAAATTCTTTACTGGAAGTGATAACGCCGTACTCACTGGAACTGGAAAGCGAATTTGCCAAAATTATTGCTCTGTTTTCTATGGAATTTTTTAGTACTATTGACTGGCTTGTGATAAAAAACCAAGACAAGATTGCGGAAGTTAAGATTATAACCAGCGAGATTGTTACAATGACTTTAAAATTTAAACCGAAAATTACTCTCTTAGACATAATAATCCTTAGATAAAGCCATAAGCCGACGAGAGGACTTGAACCTCCGACCGATGGTTTACAAAACCATTGCTCTACCAACTGAGCTACGTCGGCACATATTGTCCGCATACGTATCATTCATACAGCACATTTACGCGGCAACAGTTAACACATATAAGGATACAAAAAAAAGAACAGTTTGTCAACAAAAAAGTGCATAACACTTTTTTGTTGACATAAAAAACCTATTTCAAATCAGAAGTACAATTAGGACATTTCGTTGCTTTTATATTAATTGTAGAAAAGCAGTGAGGACATTCTTTCGTGGTAGGTTCCGCAGGAGCAGCCGGAGCAGGTTCGCTTTTCAATTTGTTTATAACTTTCAGCAAAGAAAATATTGCAAAAGCTACTATCAAAAATGAAATTATGCTGTTAATAAAAAAGCCGATGTTTAATGTTACCGCACCTGCAGTTTTTGCAGCTTCAATAGATGCATAAGGCGATGCAACCTGAGAACCGTCTTTTAATACGATAAACCAATTGCTGAAATCAATATTTCCCAACAAAATACCTAACGGCGGCATTATAATATCCGCAACCAAAGAATTTACTATCTTGGTAAATGCGGCTCCTATAATGATACCGACTGCCATATCCATAACATTACCTCTGGATATGAACTTCTTGAACTCATTGAAAAAATCTTTAACCATTTTCTTCTCCTGTTTTTTTACTATAAAATTTTTCTGCTTTCTCATAAAAAAATAATTTGAATTTATTTTTTTATCCGTTTGCATTTCACTGCCAAAAAGCACAAAAAAAACCACATCCTGTGAGCGGTTTTTATTTTACTCTCAAACTGCCCGACCTGGGCTCGAACCAGGACTTTTCTGTTCCAGAGACAGACGTGTTACCAATTACACCATCGGGCAATCCCTAAATTATGCAATTTCTAAATTATTTTTGTATTATATCAAAAAAATTAAATTTTTTCAAGTGATGCAACAGCCATTGCACAAATTCCTTCACCTCTTCCGATAAATCCCATCTTTTCATTTGTGGTAGCTTTAACGGCAATTCTTTCTTTGGCTGTCTGCATTGTTTTGGAAAGGACTTCTTTCATGCCGTCAATATAAGGATATATTTTCGGTTTTTCGGCAACAACCGTAATATCGGCATTAATTATTTTAAAATTTTTTAATTTTAAAGTTTCAACAACAATTTTTAAAAGTTCCACACTGGAAATATTTTTATATTTATCATCGGTATTCGGGAAAAAATGTCCTATATCATTTTCTCCGGCAGCACCCAAAAGAGCATCCATTAAAGCATGTATCAAAACATCGGCATCGCTGTGTCCGTCAAGCCCGTCGGTATCGGAAATTTTCACACCGCCCAAAAATAATTTTCTTTCTTTTTTAAATTTATGAACGTCATAACCGAAACCTACAAACATTTTTCCCTCTGTTGTAAAATAATTTCGGCAAGTTTAAAATCTATAATTTGCGTTACTTTAAAATTCTCATATCCGCCGCAGTCAACAAGATTCACTTTTTTACCGAGTTTTTCTATCAACTGAGCATCGTCGGTAATATTTTCTGGAATTTTTTTTGAATAAACCTTTTTCAATAATTCGGTTTTAAAAATCTGCGGAGTTTGTGCAAGCCAAATATTTTTTCTGTCAATTGAATTTATTATATTCCTGCCGTTTTTTGAAAATTTTATACTGTCTTTCGCCGGGGAAGAAGCTATTGCCCCCACGCAACCTGCACATGCGGCCGAATTAAAAACATCTTTTATTATTTTTTCGGTAACAAGAGGTCTTGCAGCATCATGAACAGCAACAAAATCAATATTTTCTTTAACACAGTCAAGTCCGTTTTTAACGGAATTATATCTTTCCTTACCGCCGGAAACTATTTCTATTTTATACATCTTCTTATATTTCTGCATTTCGGCCAATTTATATTCCGGAACAACCAAAATAATCTGTCTGCATTCTTTTATTTTTTTAAAAGCAAGAATACTCCAAACAAACATTTCTTTTTTATTCAGCAGCAAAAACTGTTTCGGTTGTTCGGCACCGAACCTTTTCCCTGCTCCGCCAGCAACTATAACAGCCGCAAAATTCATATCTTTATTTTCCATTAAAATTCTTAAAATTGAATTTTACTCATTCATAATTCAAGAAAAAAACAAAATGAGCATAAAAAAAGAGCGGGCAATGGGACTTGAACCCACGACATTCTCGTTGGCAACGAGACGCTCTACCACTGAGCTATGCCCGCAATTTTTAATATTGTGCTGAGGACGGGAATTGAACCCGTACCCCGTTAAGGACACGCACCTCAAGCGTGCGCGTATGCCAGTTCCGCCACCTCAGCAACTAAGCACTGCTATTATTTACCGGGTGTTTGAGGAGCTGCTACAGGTATTTTAGAAACCTGATCAATAACCGATTTCATGCTTACTCTGGAAGACATCAAAGTCAAAGTAATTGAGGTTACCATAAAAACGATTGCACAACCTACGGTAACTTTCTTAATGAAAGCCATACCGCCTGGAGCACTAAATATTTGATCAGAACCGCCTCCGCCAAAAATACCTGCCATACCACCGCTTTTTCCGGCTTGAAGAAGAACTATAATTATCAATGCTGCACAAACTATAAAATGTAAAGTTATAATCGCGTAATAAAGTATCATAATGAGGATATTGTATTAAAAAAAAATTTTTTTGTCAAGTATTTGTATTGCAGTTTTTTTACTTTATTATTTGGAATTACTCAGCGTTTCCTTGATATTTTCAATTTCTTTTTTCAGATAATAAATTTCGGTTTCAAATCTTTTATTTTTTTCTTCAAGAAGCTGAATTTTCAAATCCGTATTTTCTTTGCCGTTTTTACCGGTATTAATGCTGTTATCATTTTGAATATTGTCATTTTGTAAATTTAAATTTTGCTTCCCGATTTCCAGAAAATACCCTGGCGGAACATCAAAAATTTCCGATAATTTTAAAATTGATTTTGAAGACGGCTGAACTTTTCCCGTAAGCCAATGGCTTATAACACTTTCTTTTGTGTTAAGCATTTGTGCCAATTTTTTTTGTGTGATATTTTTTTCTCTTAAAAACAACAATAAATTTACGGAAAAAGAATTTTTATTTTTCATAATTATTTCGGTACAAAAGCAGTATTTAGAAATAAAAAAAACAGCATTTAACTGTGTCAAAAAACAACAAAATGAAAAAAAAGTATTGACAAAACACTTTTTATAAGCTAATATATTATTAATAAAGCTAATAAATTTGTTTAAAAACTGTTATGAAGTTCTTTAAAATATACAACAAAATCAATGCCGAGCGGGCTGTTTTGGAAGATTAAAAGATTAAATCTTAAATCCGTCCAAAGCATAGCACAGCTTGGAAAAGATAAATAAACTTACCGGGCTTGTTTATCTCTCGGCGATTATACAAAAATGCGGAGCATTTTTGTATGGCTCTTTGAAAATAAATTACGTTTACAGCGAAAAAAACAGCAAATTTTGGGCTGCACCAGATACTTCGCTTCGCCTCAAACTTTGTAGTTTTTTCTATATTCTCTCGTCTTATTGATATACTCAAAAAAGACGAAAGAGGAAGCGGGGAACATGGCAGTCGCCCTTTAGCCCCCGATAAACAAAACAGATTTTTTGCAAAGCAAAAAATAGTTTGTCATCCCCGAATGTCT